>CAMDQV010000210.1 GCA_945906015.1 Pedobacter schmidteae
CAAAAAGCAGGACTTAGGCTTGATAAGCCAGCATCGGCTTTTGGCGATCTTCCTGAAAGTCCTGGAAAAGTTGCAATTGATCCGGGTCATTTAAATGGAAGTGAATTATTTCACCGGATCGTATCCGATGACCCTGAATACAAAATGCCTTCCAAAAAATCAAAACTTAGCCTTTCAGCTACTGAAAAAGCGATATTAATTAAGTGGATCAGGGAGGGAGCAAAATATAAAACCCATTGGGCATTTGTTAAGCCTGAAAAATCAGACGTCCCATCCGTAAAATTGAAAGATTGGGTCATTAATCCTATTGATAATTTTATTGTCAAGAAGTTAGAGATTGAAAACCTAGAGCCCGCTAATGAAGCAAAAAAAGAGCTTTTACTAAGAAGACTTTCTTTAGATCTTACTGGTCTTCCAGCAACTCTTTCAGAAATTTCTGCATTTGTGAATGATCAATCACCTAAAGCCTACGAAAAGCAGGTTGACCGTTTACTTAAATCACCACATTACGGCGAAAAAATGGCAGTTAACTGGCTTGATCTTGCTCGTTTTGCCGATTCTCATGGGTATACTGTTGATCGGCTTATTGACCTGTCGCCCTATCGTGACTGGGTTATTCAAGCCTATAATAAGAATATGCCCTATGATAAATTTGTACAATGGCAGTTAGCCGGTGATTTAATGCCAAAGCCCACTAAAGAAATGATGATTGCCACTGCTTTTAACAGACTTCATCAACAAAATATGGAAGGAGGCATTATCGAAGAAGAATTTCAAACGGAGTATGTAATTGATAGGGTTAATACCACTGGAATTGCTGTTATGGGACTTCCAATTGGTTGTGCCAGATGTCATGACCATAAATATGATCCTATTTCGCAAAAAAATTATTATGAAATGTTTAGCTTTTTTAATCGGGTAAAAGAAGCCGGGCAAATATCATGGGATAATGCAAGCCCATCTCCAACCATCTTACTGCCGTCAAAAGAACAAGAAAAAATCATTAAATACCTGAATTCTAGTATTAATAAACAAGAAAACATAGTATCTAAGTATAAAAAAGGTTCAATTGCTGGATTTCAAAATTGGATAAATAGTAAGGCTTATAAAAAATTAGAGAAAGAAAAGATTCCCTTATTTGGTTTGCAAGCATATTATACCTTTTCAAATGGATCATTAAAAAATACAGTACCAGCTGCAAAAAATACCTTGCTAATAGCCTCCAATACCGATAAACCAGTATTTGTAAAAAGAGATCAGGGTAGCGCACTGGTTTTAAATGGAGATCAATGGTTTGACCTGAAACAGGATGGTGTTTTTAGGAAATCAGACCCATTTAGTATTAATATCAGTGTTTTTATACCTAATGAATTAAAAGAAGGAGTCCTTTTTCACAAATGTGTTGCCGAACGTTTATACAATTTTCGAGGTTATCATTTGTATTTAAAAGACAATAAATTAACGGTGAACATGTCACATGCAGCACCTTCAAATGCATTATCAAGAATAACTCAGAATGCAGTGCCACGTAATCAATGGGTACAATTTACCATGACCTATGATGGTTCTGCAAAAGCAAAAGGGTTAAAGTTGTTTCAAAATGGAGCAGAACTTAAGCTCGAAACTACAATGGATCAGCTGACTAAGGATATTTTAATGAATTCATCACAGCAACCAGGCTTACAAATAGGAGCATGGGATCGCGGCCTTGGCTTTAAAGGGGGAAAGGTTGATGACATCATGGTATACAACCGGGAATTAACTGATTTTGAAATAAAAATAATAGCTGGAAAAGCATCATGGGCTACTCTTGTTAAAAAAAGTGCGTCTGAGTTATCAGCTGCCGAGCTAAGTTTATTGAACACCTTTTACTCATCTGTGATAGATCCAGGGGTTCAAATTGAGCAGAAAAAGTTAAAAGAAATAAGAACCCAATTGTCTGATTCAACTGAAGCAATACAAGAACTCATGGTCATGCAGGATTCACCACAACCTAAAAAGACATTCCTTTTAAAAAGAGGTAATTATGATAGTTTTGGTGATGAGGTTTTTCCAAATACTCCTGAATCCATTCTTCCTTTCTCTAAAAACTTACCTAAAAACCGCTTGGGTTTAGCTCAATGGCTTACCGATACTAATCATCCGCTCACTGCAAGAGTTGCAGTTAATAGGGTTTGGCAGAATTTTTTCGGAACAGGACTTGTTAAAACTTCCGAAGATTTTGGTAATCAAGGTGAATTACCAAGTCATCTTGAATTATTAGATTGGTTAGCAGTAAATTACAAAGATTCAGGTTGGAATAATAAAAAATTATGTAAGCTAATTGTGATGTCGGCAACGTATCGACAAGATTCAAGGGCAATTGCTTCCACAAAATTGAAAGATCCAGAGAATAGATTTTTATCACATGGCCCGGCGCAGCGCTTATCAGCAGAAATGATTCGCGACAATGCCTTAATGGCCAGCGGTTTATTGAATAAAAAAATTGGAGGTAAAAGTGTGAAACCTTATCAGCCTGATGGATTATGGGAAATCAATAATACAAGCTATAAAGCCGATTCTGGTGATGCTGTATATAGACGTAGTTTGTATATCCTAGTGAAGCGATCTGTACCTAATCCTACGCTAAATACATTTGATGCCACAACACGTAGCTATTGCGTTGTACGCAGACAAAGTACGAATACTCCACTTCAATCGCTTGTTTTGTTGAATGATCCCACATTTGTGGAAGCTTCAAAAGTAATGGGACAAGACATAACCTATTCTAAAGACACATCTAAAGCTATTTCCGATTTATATAGTAAATTAACTGGCATAAGACCTAGCAAGGCAGAACTTAGTTTACTTAAAGCACTACAAGCTAAAGAATTGCAAAAATTCAGAATAGACATAAAAAAGACTACTGGCTGGTTGAGCGCAGGTCAGTTTAAGATTAATGAAGCTTTAGAACCTGCTATGGTTGCTGCAAACGCTGTGGTGGCCAGTGTTATTTTAAATTCAGATGCAACTCTTACAAAAAGATAAACCATGAGCGATCATCATAAAGAACCCTTTAAATTGCATACACCTGAGTTTGATCAGCTGAATAAAGGTTGGGATAGGCGTAATTTTTTAACAAAAACTTCTTTAGGAATTGGAGCTATAGCTTTAAGCTCTTTGATTGGGAAATCAGTATTGGGCAATCTAGCAGCTAAATTGGCCACAGAAAGCCCTTCGGCTTCACTTGAACAGGAAATTCTTCGCGCTTTACCTCATTTTGCCCCAAAGGCAAAACGGGTAGTTTATCTTTTTATGAGTGGAGGCCCGTCTCAGTTTGAAACATTTGATTATAAGCCAAAATTGGTCGATCTGTTTGGGCAAGAGCTACCTGCATCTGTGCGGCAAGGTCAAAGGCTTACCGGAATGAGTGGTAGTCAAAGTACCTTGCCAATTGTTCCATCAGCGTTCAAATTTAATCAGCATGGTGATTCTAGAACATGGATCAGCGAAGTTTTACCACATACTGCTAGCGTGGTAGATGATCTTTGTATCATTAAATCTATTCATTCTGAAGCCATCAATCATGATCCTGCACTTACATTCTTTCAAACAGGTAACCAACTGCCAGGTAGGGCTTCTATTGGCTCTTGGTTAAGTTATGGTTTAGGTTCTGATAATCAAAATCTACCCACCTTTATTGTGCTTGTTTCAAAAAATGCTGCAAAAGATCAACCGCTTTATTCAAGATTATGGGGTAATGGTTTTTTACCATCTGAGCATCAGGGAGTACAGTTCAGGGCAGGTAAGGATCCTGTTTTATTTCTTGACGATCCGGATGGATATGAAGGTAAAGACCGCAAGGAAATGCTGGATTATCTTTCAAAACTAAATCGTCTTCAAAATGATACCTATGGCGATCCAGAGGTTGAAGCTAGAATTGCACAATATGAAATGGCATACCGCATGCAAACCTCTATACCAGAGGTAATGTCAACTGTTGATGAAACTGATGAGGTTTTTGATATGTATGGCCCGGATAGCCGAGATCCTGGAACCTATGCAGCCAATTGTATTCTAGCCAGAAAATTACTTGAAAAAGATGTCAAATTTGTTCAGTTATACCATCAGGGTTGGGATCATCATGGAGGTTTACCTGGCAATATGATCAAGCAATGTAAAGATACCGATCAGCCAACTGCAGCCTTTATCAAAGATTTGAAAAGAAGAGGATTATTGGAAGATACCTTAGTTATTTGGGGTGGTGAGTTTGGCCGTACAGTTTATTCCCAGGGAAAACTTTCTGCAGATAATTATGGCCGTGATCATCATCCCCGTTGCTTTACCATGTGGATGGCAGGTGCCGGTGTTAAACCTGGGATAAGCTACGGTGAAACAGATGATTTCAGTTATAATATTGTTAAGGATCCGGTACACGTGCATGATTTCCACGCTACCTTGATGCATATCATGGGTGTAGATCATGAAAGGCTCACGTATAAATTTCAAGGTAGGCGCTTTCGATTAACAGATGTTG
>CAMDQV010000211.1 GCA_945906015.1 Pedobacter schmidteae
TTTAACTGAACAAAATCGTACTTTATTAACCCAGCCTGATGGATCTTTAACCAGTCGAGGGCATGCCATCATCAGTCATACTCCCTTCAAACGATTTGGCGATCCGCAAGAATTATGTGGTGCATTGATCTGGCTCTTGAGTGATGCATCAAAATTTGTTACTGGAACAACTATTGGGGTAGATGGCGGTTTCACAATCAATGGAGGAGTTTAATTGATTAACGCAATGGAACACATCATTTATCCATCGTATGCAAATGTTCACTATCGTATGGAACAAACTATGCGCTGGTTCGGTCCAACTGATTCGGTTGCACTGTCTGATATAAAACAAGCCGGATGTACAGGTGTAGTATCGGCATTGCATCACCTGCCTGTTGGTGAGGTATGGTCTGTAAAAGAAATTACTATCAGAAAGGCATTAATTGAGGCTGCAGGAATGCAATGGACAGTAGTGGAAAGTGTTCCAGTTCATGAGGCTATAAAAACTCAGGCTAAGGGTTTTGAACACTATATTTTAAACTATCAGCAAACTATTCGTAATCTTTCTGAATGCGGCATTAAAAATATCACCTACAATTTTATGCCTGTTCTGGACTGGACCAGAACCGATTTGAACCATCAGTTAGCCGATGGTTCCAAAACTATTCGCTTTGAAATGGCTGCATTGGCTGCATTTGATATATTTCTCCTAAAAAGAAAGAATGCAAGCCATGACTATGATGCCCCGACCAATAAAAGGGCTGAACAATTAATGTCATCTATGACTGAAGCTGAGGTAAATCTTTTGGTTCAAAATATGCTCAAAGGCTTGCCGGGTAGCGATGAAGGCTTTACGATGGAGCAATTTAAAAAAGCATTAGCCACTTATGATACCATTGACAGAGATCAATTACAGAAGAATCTCATTTATTTCTTAAAGAATATTGTTCCCGTGGCCCAAGATTCTGGTGTGGTTATGTCTATTCACCCCGATGATCCACCTTTTGCTGTTTTAGGATTGCCCAGAGTGGTAAGCTGTGCAAAAGACATCGAAGCCCTAGTTTCAGCAGTTCCGTCGATTCATAACGGTCTCTGTTTTTGTACTGGTTCATTTGGTGTACTAGCTAGCAATAATTTGCCAGCTATGGCACGGGCTTTTGCCGATAGAATTCACTTTATCCATTTGAGAAGTACCAGAAGAAATGAATACGGTGATTTTTTTGAAGATAATCACCTGGAAGGCAATGTAGATATGTATGCAGTGATGAGCGAATTGGTAATAGCCATGCAAAATAGAAAATGCTCCATTCCTGTCCGACCAGATCATGGTCACCAAATTTTAGATGATCTAAATAAGCTTACTTACCCGGGATATCCTGCAATTGGGAGGCTTCGTGGACTTGCAGAACTACGTGGTTTAGAATTGGGGATTTTAAGAAGCTTGCAAGAAAAAAATTAAAATCAGCTTTTTTCAATACTTTTAACAAAAAAATAACCCTATGAAAAAAACAGTATTAATTTTGACGCTTCTTATAAGCCAATTGAGCTTTGCTAAGCCAGCAGACAACCGATTTTTCGAGTTAAGAGTTTATTATTGCAACCCTGGTAAATTGGATGCATTAGTTGCTAGGTTCAGAGACCATACGGTTAACTTGTTTAAAAAGCATGGTATTGAAGGACTTGGATATTGGATACCCACTAAAAACACGGAAAATACATTCTATTATTTAACGGCTTACCCAAGTAAAGAGGCTAGAGATGCATCTTGGAAAGCTTTTGCTGCTGACCCAGAATGGAAAGAAGTTGCCAAAAAATCAGAAGAAAATGGAAAGATTATTGCTAAAGCCACCATTCATTTCTTAAAAGCAACGGATTACACTCCAAAAATTAAGGCTTCAAAAGGAGACGAAATGCGCACTTTTGAAATGCGGATCTATACTGCCTTGCCTGAAAGAATTCAAAATCTTGAATCTCGTTTCAGAGATCATACCATGAAGATTTTCAAGAATAATGGTATGGATAACATCGCATATTTTACAACTATTGAAAGTGATTCTTCTGTACAAGCTAAATTACTTTATTTTCTTGCCTACAAAAATGAGGCTTCTGCAAAATTATCATGGGAGAATTTTCGTAAAGATCCTGATTGGATAAAGGCAAGCACTGCATCTGAGGTAAGTGGTAAAATTGTAGAAAAGATAGAATCTGTATACATGCAACCTACCGCATTCTCAAAATTTAAATAAGCAATATTGATTGTTAGAATTAATAAATAAAAAAGGGCTCTAAAATTTTAGAGCCCTTTTTTTTGCTTTATAGATTATATTCCTTTCAAATTAATGCTGCTATTTGGCGCAAAATCTATTAAGATAAATCCTGATTCAGACTCGCTGATCTTTAATTTCTGTTGATATTTTGTTCAAATTTTGCAAAAGGAGATTTTACTTTCAAGCTTCCGCCTTTCTCGGAATGAATGTTTCAGGATTCAATTTTCCGTTTTGCTTTTTAGCACTGACAAGGAATACGGAATAAATCCATATCGAAATTTTCCTGAAGATTTTTAAACTTAAACAAGCCAACAGTATTCATATTATGATATCTCTGATTCATTTTTTAGGTTGAAATTATTCTTTACTTGAAATCTTGAAAGTCTAGCTCTTGAAATACAATTCCTTCATAAGGTGATTTGATTCCTGCTTCATAAAAGCAAGCAAGATTCGAGTTGTTAAGCACCACCAGATTAGAATAGGCTGCAGGGCCTTCATGCAATACATTCTTCAGTTTCCAGGTCTTGCCCCTGTCAGTAGAGATCCTTACGGTCATATTGCTTCTTGAATTTGTACTTGCCGGGTTTGAAAAAGCAAGAAAGGGTTTTCTTCCCTTTTCAGCATAATAGATCATACTGGCCTGACAGATGGGCTCAATCAGTGTATGATCAGCTTTTAATTCAGACCAGGTTTCTCCACCATCTTTGCTTGTTGAGGTCTGCCGAACGCGAAATGAATTATAGTTGCGCATATTCAGCAGAAGTTCACCTCCGGGCAGCTCTGCCACGGTACATTCATTCACTTGGTCTGTAGGAGTTGTGCCACCAAGTTTCCAGGTGATGCCGCCATCATCAGAATGTATGGTATGCGAATAATACTTCTTGGTTTTGGCTTCTATATGGTCACTCGGTATTACCAAGCGGCCATTGTATTTTTTTGAGCTCAGCTGTATTCCATTAACTGGACCCGTAGCGTACCAGGTCCAATCCGGTTTTTTGACATCTGATGTTATTTCTCTTGGTTTTGACCAACTATTGCCATCGTCAATTGAATTGAATACAAATATCCTTCGTGTGTTCTTACTTTTTCCATCGATGATCATGGCCTCAGTATCAGTGCCAAGATTCCAGGTAGATAGTAAAATAATGTTGCCTGTTTTTCGGTCTACTACCGGAGCCGGATTTCCGCAGGTATTATCTACATCATCCCAAATAATCATCATTTTTGACCAAGATTTACCATTATCTGTTGATCTTTTAACCACCAGATCAATATCACCCTGATCACCGCCTCCATTTTTTCGTGCTTCGGCAAATGCAAGCAAAGTTCCTTTATTAGTATTTACAATTGCCGGAATTCGAAACGATTTATAACCCTTTTCTCCACTTTTATAGATGTAATTAAGTTCTTTAGATTGAGTGGTTTGAATCAGTAAATGGAGCGAAAAAAGAAATATGGATATTTTTTTCATTGATTTAATTTTGAATGAAGGTTAGGTTTTACTATCAATCTAAATGCCCTTTCTAAATAGTATTGAGGCTTTTAATTTTAAATTCTATTCGCTTGATCAACACTTATTTATCCACTGCATTTTTCTCAATATAGTCACTTAAAGTAGAAACTGGATTTCCGATATAATGGTAAGCTTCTGCCCATTCAAGTCCATATTTTTTACCAATTTCCTTGTCGGATGGTGTTCCTCTTTGTGCTTGAGAATCCTTATCTAGCACAAAGTGTTTGACATAGTTGAAGTCTGCCGATTCATCGGTATCGCCCAGTATTTGTAATTTTTTTCCCTTGTCTGCCAAGCTCTTTTTAATTCTTGAGCCATTTGCTCCTCCGGGGCCCTGCGTAGTAATCACCACATTGCTCTGAACTTTGATATCGATATGCTTGCTTATATCTACTATTCGGTTCACCAGTTGCGGTCCTCTTGCAAAATAATAGCGCTCATTGACAGCATGCGGTTTTACAACATCCAGTTGCTCGGGATAATCGACACTGCCAGACATCCACCTTGCGGCTTCTACTGCCTGAGCAGTTACATAATGATCAGGATTTTCTTCATAATGCCCCCAAGGGTCATAACTAAAAATAGTATCAACTTTCAGTAATCTAAATAGGAAAATCAATCGTCCTTTTATTTCCTGTGTATTGTATTCATCCATCCGATGATTACGGTATCCCAAATTATATACTTTTTTAAGCCCAAGTACTTTGGCAACTTGATCATTGTCTTT
>CAMDQV010000212.1 GCA_945906015.1 Pedobacter schmidteae
TACTCAACCTCACAAATTGCTGTACTCTTGCCTGAATCTCTTCTTGGCTTAGATTTTTGATACGTTCTGTTCCGAATTTTTCGACACAGAAAGAGGCTAATGCAGAGCCGTAAATGATTGCATTTTTCATATTATTGAAATTGATCGTGTCAACCTGAGCCAGATATCCGATAAATCCGCCTGCAAATGTATCTCCAGCTCCAGTTGGATCGAATACGTCTGCAAGTGGTAGGGCAGGAGCAGAGAATATCTGATCCTCATTGAATAATAAGGCGCCATGCTCACCTTTTTTGATGATCAGATACTTAGGCCCCATAGCCATGATCTTATGAGCGGCTTTGACCAAAGAATACTCACCCGATAATTGCCTTGCTTCAGCATCATTAATAGTTAAAACATCTATATTTTTGATTACTGCAAGTAGATCATCAAGTGCAATGTCCATCCAGAAGTTCATTGTATCCAAAACAATCAGCCTTGGGCGATTTTTCATTCTATCGATAACCGTTTGCTGTACCTGTGGGGTTAAATTTCCAAGCATCAGGAATTCGCAGTCCTGGTAGTTTTCAGGAATAATCGGATCAAAGTTGCCAAGTACATTTAATTCTGTGACCAAGGTATCACGACTATTCATATCATTATGGTATTTTCCAGACCAGAAAAAAGATTTTTCTCCTTTTTTAATCTGCAAACCTTCGGTATCAATACCATGATCGTTGAAGTTTTGGATGTCTTCCTGGTGAAAATCTTCACCAACTACTCCAACAATTTTAACTTTTTTATAAAAGTAGGATGCTGCTAAACTAGCATATGTTGCTGCTCCACCCACTATTTTGTCGGTTTTTCCGAAAGGAGTTTCAATTGCATCAAAAGCAACAGACCCAATAATTACTAAACTCATATTTATTTAAAAAAATTTTCACGCAAATATTGCATTAATAATTTAAAATCCCGAATATTGCACTCCCGAAAGGGGAGAAACCACTAGCTGGTTTCATAACCAGAAATTCCTAAGTAGCTCAGCTGGTTAGAGCATCTGACTGTTAATCAGAGGGTCCCTGGTTCGAGTCCAGGCTTGGGAGCAACAATGATAAAAAGGTTATACTTGTAAAGTGTAACCTTTTTTATGTTTTACGGATAAGCAAGTTCAATTCCTTAAAAAGTACCGATTGAAGTCATCGTGGGCGCACTTGTGTTTTTCTTCTTGATTTTTAGAGATTTAATAAAATCATTTTTGTAAAATTGCAGGAAGTTCAAGTGTACAATTTCCTAATAATTATGTACTCAAAAATTCAAGTAATATTATTTTAAAAAGAGTAAGATAAATGAATATTGTATTATTTGATGGTGTTTGTAATTTCTGTAACGCTACTATTTTACAGATTATAAAATATGATAAGGGTAATAAAATTAGATTTTCATCATTGCAAAGTGATTTCGGAATAAAAACTCTAAAATCACTTAAAATGGATGAAAATGATTTGAATACATTAATTTTTATCAAAAACTCTAATGAGGTTTATACCGAATCTACGGCCGTATTAGAAATCATTAAAATGCTTGATGGGTTTCCAAAATTTTTTTTGTTTTTTGGGATTTTTCCTCGACGGGTAACAGATTTCTTTTACAAGAAATTTTCTAAAAATAGGTATAAGCTGTTTGGCAAAAAGGAAAGTTGTATGATCCCAACTTTAGCGTTGAAAGAAAAGTTTATAGAATAATAAAATTAAGTATAGAATCAATTTCCTGCAAATTGACACGAAGTTCAACCCTTTAATTTTCTAATACTCACATACTCAATAGAATAAATTATTTTACATCTTTTGAAGAAAGGGGCGAGTCAAAGAATACAAGAGGTCTTTATAGTCCTCTTTTTTAATTTAGAACCTTTCAGCCAATCTAAATTTGATAAAAAATCAATTATGCGCGCGCCGCTCTTTCTATATCAATGCTCTCAAAAAAATATATACATAAACTCTATATTATTTATCTACACTATCAATTTTATCTATAGTTATATCAATTTTATTGAAGGCTTTTCACCAGATATTATCTTAAATTTGCATTAAGTCGAACACGTATAATATTATGGAAAATACACCTCATAGCACAAAATCAGATGCAGCAAAATGCCCATTTTTAGCGGCATCACAAAGGCAAACAGCAGCCGGAATTTTTTCAAACGCAGATTGGTGGCCAAATCACCTAAACCTGAAGATGCTGCATCAAAATTCATCTGTGATCAATCCTTACGGAAAGGATTTTAATTATGCAGAAGAGTTTAGGAGTATTGATTTGGATGCCCTAAAGAAAGATATTTTCACATTAATGACTGATTCACAAGATTGGTGGCCAGCAGATTATGGACATTACGGTCCGTTTTTTATCCGTATGGCATGGCATAGTGCAGGAACCTACCGTGTGGGTGATGGTCGTGGTGGTGCTGCGGCAGGAACGCTACGCTTTGCACCACTGAACAGCTGGCCAGACAACGGTAACCTAGATAAGGCTCGCCGCTTACTTTGGCCGATCAAGCAAAAATACGGACGTAAACTATCCTGGGCAGATTTAATGATCTTAACAGGTAACTGTGCGCTTGAATCCATGGGATTTGAAACTTTTGGTTTTGCGGGTGGTCGTGAAGATGTTTATGAGCCAGAATTAGATATTTATTGGGGGCCAGAAACTACTTGGCTAGGTGATGAGCGTTATAAAGGGGATCGTCAACTTGACCAACCGCTCGGAGCGGTTCAAATGGGTTTGATCTATGTGAATCCAGAAGGACCTAATGGAAATCCTGATGCATTAGGTTCGGCAAGAGATATTCGTGAAACATTTGCCCGTATGGCGATGAATGATGAAGAAACTGTAGCACTAGTTGCTGGTGGCCATACCTTCGGTAAAACTCACGGTGCAGGTGATGCCGCACTTCTTGGTCCTGAACCTGAAGGTGCAGCTATACAAGAACAAGGTCTAGGATGGATCAGTAAATTCGGTACAGGTAAAGGTGTTGACGCCATTACCAGTGGTTTAGAAGGTGCTTGGACTCCAACACCAACTACTTGGGATAATAGCTATTTTGATATGTTATTTGGTTATGAGTGGGAGCTGACTAAAAGTCCGGCCGGTGCACAACAATGGGCGCCTAAAGGTGGTGTAGCAGCAGATTTAGTTCCTGATGCTCATGATCCATCTAAAAGGCATGCTCCTTTTATGACAACAGCAGATATGGCCTTGAGAGTTGATCCAGCTTATGAAAAAATTTCAAGACGTTTTCATGAAAATCCTGCAGAGTTTGCAGATGTTTTTGCTAGAGCCTGGTTCAAGTTAACCCATCGTGATATGGGTCCTGTTTCACGTTACCTTGGTAAAGAGGTTCCTACCGAAACTCTGATCTGGCAAGACCCAATTCCTGCAGTTGATCATAAACTGATTGACGATCAAGATATCGCGGCCCTAAAAGCTACAATTCTAGGTTCAGGTTTAACCATCTCTCAGTTGGTTTCAACTGCGTGGGCTTCTGCTTCAACATTTCGTGGTTCTGATAAGCGTGGTGGTGCCAATGGTGCACGAATCAGACTTGCTCCACAAAAAGACTGGCAGGTTAACCAGCCTGCAAAACTTGCAAAAGTTTTAGAAAGTCTGGAAGCAATTCAGACCGAATTTAATAACAAACAGTCAGGAGGCAAGAAAGTATCTTTAGCCGATTTAATTATTTTAGGTGGTACAGCTGCTGTTGAAGCTGCTGCAAAAAAAGCTGGTCAGAATTTGACCGTTCAATTTTCAGCTGGTCGAACAGATGCTTCTCAAGAGCAAACGGATATAGATTCATTTTCATATTTAGAGCCAAAGGTTGATGGTTTCAGAAATCATACCAATCAGCCAGTAATTGATCGTTATGCCGAAGAAATGCTATTAGACAAAGCTCAGTTGCTTACGCTTACTGCACCAGAAATGACAGTTTTAGTAGCTGGTTTACGTGTTCTTAATGCCAATACCTACGGTAGTCAGCATGGTATTTTCACTAAAAATCCAGAAACATTGACTACTGATTTCTTTGTGAACTTACTTGATATGAGCACTAAGTGGGAGATATCAGCTGATTCAAGAGATGCCTTTGTTGGACATGATCGTGCAACAGGTGATATTAAGTGGACAGGTACCCGTTTCGATCTTATTTTTGGTTCGAATTCTGAGTTGCGTGCTCTTGCAGAAGTTTATGCATCCTCAGATTATCAGGAGCAATTTGCTCAAGATTTTGCATCCGCATGGACCAAGGTGATGAACTTGGATCGTTTCGATCTAGCATAGGTAAGTTGTAATAATTTCAAAAGAATGCTAAAAAAAGAGGTGGTCTGATATGGACCACCTCTTTTTTAGTTATCTGTTTTCTGTTATCTGAGGTATGAAGTCGGAGGTATGAGGTATGAGGTCGGAAAAAAGCAGAAAACCTCAATTAGTACTAAACA
>CAMDQV010000213.1 GCA_945906015.1 Pedobacter schmidteae
TCAAAAGCTAAATATGAGATCGATAAAGAGTCGGGCCTGATCAAGCTTGACCGAGTATTATTCTCTTCAGTTATGTACCCTGCTAATTATGGCTTTATTCCACAAACTTATTGTGATGATAAAGATCCAATGGATATATTAGTATTATGTTCTGTGGATGTTTATCCTATGTCAATTGTTGAAGCGAAAGTTATTGGAGTAATGCATATGGTTGATAATGGCGAACAGGATGATAAAATTATTGCTGTAGCTAAAAATGATATGTCAGTAAACTATATTGAAGATCTTAAAGAAATCCCCCTCATACTATGACAGAAATTGTAAGATTTTTTCAGGATTATAAGGCACTTGAACGAAAAAATGTAAGTATTGAACATTTGCTTGGCAAGAATTATGCTTATAAAGTAATTAGAGAAAGTTTAGAATTGTATAAGACCAATTTGTAAATTTATAGTCATCATGGGTTTCGCATTATTTTTTACTTTCTTTCTTGTTTTTCTTAATGGATTTTTCGTTGCTGCAGAATTTGCTCTGGTAAAAGTTCGGGCATCCCAGATAGAAATTAAAGCAAAAACAGGTAGCCGTGTAGCGAAAATTGCAAAACATATGACCCAGAATCTGGATGGCTATCTAGCTGCAACCCAGTTGGGGATAACCTTAGCCTCTCTTGGTTTAGGTTGGGTAGGTGAAGCGGTGATGACTGATATTGTTAGCCGGTTCTTCAATTTTATACAAGTTGATATGTCTTCGGCAGTTGCTACCAATATTGGACTTGTACTCGCATTCGCAATCATTACAGTTTTACATATTGTTTTTGGAGAATTGGCTCCTAAATCACTAGCCATACAGCGTCCGATAGGTACCACTATGGGTATAGCATTACCCCTTCACTTTTTCTATCTGTTATTTAGGCCTTTTATTTGGCTGCTCAATGGTTTCGCTAATTTTATACTGAAACTCCTTGGAATAAGTACAATTGGTGGTCACGAGGCACACCACAGCTCTGAAGAATTACAGTATTTGCTCGACCAGGGAAAAGAAAGTGGTGCTTTAGAAACCAATGAACATGAGCTGATTAAAAATGTTTTTGATTTTAATGAGCGCGTTGTAAAAAATATTATGGTTCCCAGAACCAAGATATCAGGTATTGAATTAAACACTTCTCATAAGGAAGTCCTTGATATTATTATCCATGAAGGGTATTCCAGAATTCCCGTATATGATGAAACTATTGATAAGATAGTTGGAATTGTTCATGCCAAAGATATTCTTCCTTTATTGGCTAATAATAAAGAGTGTATCCTTAAAGACATTATACGTTTACCATATTTTATTCCTGAAACCAAAAAGATCAATGATCTGCTGAGTGAACTTCAGTTAAAGCGCATCCAAATTGCAATTGTTCTTGATGAATTTGGTGGTACGGCTGGGATGGTAACTCTTGAAGATATTATGGAAGAGTTGGTAGGTGAAATTCAGGATGAATATGATGAAGAAAAGCCGATAGTTGAAATAATGTCAACAAATGAATTTATTATTGATGCTACTGCCTCAATTTATGATGTTAATGAGTTTCTTCCCCATGATCTTCCTGAAGATGGCGATTATGATACAGTTGCGGGCCTTGTTAGCGAAATTTTTGGAAAGATACCCGACGTTGGTGAAATAAGTGATTTCAATGGATATACTATTACCATTCTTAAAAAAGCAGATCAAAACGTTGAATCTGTAAAACTTGAATTGGTAATTAACCGTGAGGATGCCATAGATTTACACTAAAAAGGAGGTTGGACAATGCATATTTTCTATACACCCGATATTCATTCAGATGTCTATATTCTTAGCGAAGAAGAAAGTAAACACTGTATAAAAGTTCTAAGACTTGATGCAGGAAATTTACTTTATCTGGTAGATGGCAAAGGAGGATTGTATGATGCTGTTGTAGAAGATCCTCATCCCAAAAGAACAAAACTTAAGATTCTTGGTAAGCTTGAAAATTTCGGAAAGCGAAACCATTATGTGCATATCGCAATTGCTCCAACTAAAAATATTGAGCGTGTTGAATGGTTTTTAGAAAAGGCCACAGAAATCGGTATCGATGAGGTTACTCCGATAATTTGTGACCGTTCTGAAAGAAAGGAAATAAAAACCGAGCGTTTGAATAAAGTAATTACTTCAGCAATTAAACAATCTATTAAGGCCTACCATCCAGTACTGAATGAAGCCGTTCGTTATAGTGATTTTATAACTAAAAGTAGAAATTCACAAAAATTTATAGCTCATTGTATGGATGGAGCTAAGTCTACAATTAAGGATCAGCTTATTCTAAATTCAAATTATTTGATAGTGATTGGACCCGAAGGTGATTTTACTCATGAGGAGCTTGAAGCTGCTATAACTAATGATTTTATTCCTGTAAGCCTTGGCGATTCAAGGTTAAGAACCGAAACTGCAGCACTAGAAGCTTGTTTTGAACTAAATTTTTTAAACAGATGAGGAATTTATTAAGCGCTGGCTTAGTATTTTTATTATTCTTCTTTGGAGGGATATCTTTTTCTTTTATCGCTCCTTCGTATAAGCTGGCAAAATTAAAATATAATGGCGGTGGCGATTGGTATGCCAACCGTACTGCACTTTCAAATCTGATCAGTTTTTGTAATAAGAATCTGGGCACAAACTTTGAGAAAGATGAGGTAATTGTTGAAGCAGGAAGCTCAGATATTTTTAATTACCCTTTTGTGTATTTAACCGGTCATGGTAACATTGTGTTCAGTGATCAGGAAGCAGAAAATTTACGTAAGTATTTAATGAGTGGCGGATTTTTGCATATTGATGATAACTACGGTTTGGATAAATTTATCAGACCACAACTGAAACGGGTTTTTCCTGAACTTGATTTTCAAGAGTTACCTGCTAACCATATACTATATAATCAAAAATTCAAATTTCCATCTGGTCTTCCTAAAATTCATGAACACGATGGTAAACGTCCGCAGGGAATGGCTTTGATCTATAAAGGAAGAGTTGTTTGTTTTTATACTTTTGAAAGCGACCTGGGCAATGGCTGGGAAGATTCAGGAACTTATGCCGGCGATTCAGAAGAATCAAGGCAAAGGGCTTTAAAAATGGGTTCAAATTTAATACAGTACGCTTTAACACAGTAATTCATGCTCAAGATAAATGTAAATAACAAGTTCAATTTTGAACTTTCTTCAGAATTGAATCAAACATTAATCAACGGGCTTCCTTTTCATGGAGATATTTATAAGATAAATAGCCGGTCATTTCATATTCTTTATGATAATAAATCATTCAATGCCGAGCTCATCGACTTTGATAAGGAACAAAAAACCTGTTCTGTTAAAGTGTGCAATACGATATATTCCATGAAAATGACGGATCAGTTTGATGAACTTTTGCATCAATTGGGAATGGATAATCTGAATACAGCAATAATTTCTGAAATTAAGGCTCCTATGCCTGGTTTGGTTTTAAGAATTTTGGCTTCTGTAGGCCAAGAGGTTCAAAAGGGAGGCAATTTGCTTGTTCTTGAAGCAATGAAGATGGAAAATATTATTAAGGCTCCAGCCGATGTGATTATCAAGTCTGTAAAAGTTAATCCCGGTGATAAAGTTGAAAAGAATCAAGTAATGATGATCTTTTCCTGATTAATTATATTTAGGTCAAAATAGTTAATTCTGCAATTATATTTTCTTTGGGCAAATAAATATTGTTTATTTTCAAAAAACTTTTTAAGTAAAAGGTTATAACACTATTTATCTGATGGCTATAGAAATTAAAACTAAGGGCGAATTATACGACGTGTGTATTGTGGGTTCAGGTGCAGGTGGAGGTATGGCGGTAAAAATACTCACAGAAGCTGGATTAAAGGTCGCATTGCTAGAAGCAGGACCTGATTATGATCCCGCCAACCCGGAACAACAAACTCAATTAAAATGGCCTTATGAATCTCCTAGAAGGGGTGCTAATACAAACCGTGCCTTTGGCGACTTTGATGCTGCTTATGGTGGATGGGAAATAGAAGGTGAACCTTACACCAGAAATAATGGAACTCAATTTGATTGGTTTCGTTCTAGAATGCTTGGTGGCCGTACTAATCACTGGGGAAGAATTTCCCTGCGTTTTGGCCCTAAAGATTTTAAGCGCAGAGACTTTGACGGGTTAGGAGATAACTGGCCAATCGGATATGATGATGTCAAACCATATTATGATCGCGTTGATAAAATGATTGGTGTGTTTGGTACTAAGGAAGGAATATATAATGAACCAGACGGCTACTTTTTACCTCCTCCAAAGCCAAGGTTGCATGAGTTAATGATCAAAAAGGCGGCTACAAACATTGGTATTCCTGTTATTCCGGCCAGATTGTCAATTTTAACAAGACCTATTAATAAAGATCGCGGCTCCTGCTTTTTTTGTAATCAATGTAGTCGTGGTTGT
>CAMDQV010000214.1 GCA_945906015.1 Pedobacter schmidteae
ATAACTATCTATTTCCTATTCTCAATTTTTAGATTCATTTTTGTAGAAATGGAAAACGAATCAAAATTCAGCCAATTCACAAGCGAATTCAAAGTCAGGCCTGATGATATTGATATGTTTAATCATGTTCATAATAGTACTTATTTTGACTATGTACTAGCTGCACGATATGAGCAAATGGAAACTTTCTACAAAATGCCAATGGAAGAATTCCTTAGTCAGGGCTTTGGCTGGGTTGTACGATCTGCTTTTGTTGATTATAAACGACCTTTGGGTCTTGGTGATCGGTTTTCGGTACAAACAGGAATAGAAAGTATAAATTCTAAAGGATGCAGGGTTAAATTTGAGATCAAAATTCTTAAAACAGACAAGGTTGCTTGTGATGGCTGGTTTGATTATACCATGATTGACATCAGCACTGGTAAGAGTGTTAAGGTTTCTGATGAAATGATCCTTAAATATTCAATCTAATTAAGCTATTTCTTAGTGTTAAGGGCCATTTCAATAAGGTCTGCATAAAATTCAGCAATGTTCAATCCTGCTGCGCGAACTTGCTGAGGTATAAAACTTTGTGCGGTTTGACCAGGAATAGTATTAATCTCAATAAAATAAAAGTTTGATGTCTGGTTCTGAAGAAAATAATCTATCCTAATCATTCCTTTGCAGTTCAATTTGAGATAAATTTCAGAAACAATACGCTCTACTCTTGATTTTTCGGCTTCAGTCATTCTTCCTGGTGTAATTTCTTCTGTAGCACCTGGAGTATATTTTGCTTCAAAATCAAAAAAATCATTGGATGGTATCACTTCAGTGGCGGGTAAAACGTGTATACCCTTATTATTCTTGTAGACGCCTACAGAAAATTCACGACCCAGAACAAATTCTTCAACAAGTACTTGATCATCTTCATTAAACGCTTTTTGAAGAGCCGAAGAGAGTTCGTTTGCAGTTTTGACCTTACTCATTCCAATACTGCTTCCACCATTATTGGGTTTAATAAATAAGGGAAAATCCAGATTTGCCAATAAATCTTTTTCTGCTGTAACAGAATTTTCAAACAATTGAATGGAACGAGCTATGAAAAGATCTTTAATCCCGTTGACAATAGCTTTTGAATAGCTTTTATTCATGGTCAAAGATGATGTCAGTCCATCACAGCTTGTATATGGAATATCCAATAAGTCAAAATAGCCTTGCAGCTTTCCATCTTCGCCTGGAGAGCCGTGTAGCATAATGAAAGCTGCATTAAAATTTATCTTTTTATTATTTAATAAAATAGAAAAATCATTTTTATCAACCAAATGTTTCACAGCATCAGCATCCTGGAAATACCAGCCTTCTTTTAAAATAACGATCTTATAAACAGTATATTTATTACTATCTATCTGAGATTCAACAAAATCAGCGCTCTTGAATGAAACAACAGATTCTCCTGTAAATCCACCAGTTACTAGGGCTATATTTCTTTTCATATAATCAAAGATAAATTTTAAAACTATTGAATAATAAAGCCTGCTAATATTTATCTTCGATATTGTTTAATTTGGATTATTTTTGACGCATAAAAGCCTGAAAAGGCAAGAACCAAAATGAGTATTAACCTTAGTTCTAATTAATTTTCCATTAACCTCTAAAATAAAAACCTACAAATAATGAGAAAATTTATTGAATACTTACGCACAAAGACTTTTCGTAAAAATCTCTTTATAGCCATCGGATCTGTTTTGGCTTTCCTAATACTCATTTTTTACAGTTTAGGATTTTATACCCATCATGGCGAAGGAATGCCTGTGCCAAAACTCAAAGGTTTACCAATCGCACAGGCTATTCAATTACTTGAGGAACAAGGTCTTAGATATCAGATTAATGATTCTATTTATTTAATAGATCAACCTCCAGGTGTAATAGTTGAACAAGATCCTGATCCAAATACTAATGTTAAGGCTAACAGAACTATTTATCTGATTGTAACCAGAGATGCACCTAATATTAAATTTCCAGATATTGTGGGTAGAACATTTCTGGAAGTTCGTTCTATACTCAATAATTACCAATTAAAAATTGGCGATACCACTTACAGATCAGATGTTGCTAGAGATGTAATTCTAGAGGCTGTATTGGGCGGTAATATCATTAAAAAAGGTCATCAAATTCCAAAAGGCTCCAGTATAGATCTTATTCTTGGTGATGGGTTGGGTGCAAGTGAGGTTGATATTCCAAATTTATTTGGATTAAACTTAAATGAAGCCAAAATGGCCTTATTAGGATCTTCATTAATTTTAGGAAATATTAGTTTTGAAGGATCTATAGATACAGTTAATTCAAAAATCGTACGTCAGTTTCCTGCAATTAGCGATACCTTAAATAAGGTTAGTATTGGTACACCAATTGATATAGTACTTAAAGGGGGAAATTAATTTGAATGATATATCTGCTGCTGAATTTAAAGAACGAAACAAAGTACCTGTTTCATTTCAAATTATAGATGTTAGAGAAGAGCTAGAATATCAAACATTTAACCTTGGCGGTGATAATATACCTTTGGGCAAGTTGCTAACCGAAGCTGAAGATCTTGAATATGATAAGGAAATAGAGATTATTGTTATTTGCCAACGTGGACTTAGAAGTGAAACTGCCCGCCGCAAATTAACAAATATTGGTTTTAATAAGGTTAGAAACTTAACTGGTGGAATACTGGCCATTAGAAAATTAGATTTATAAATAAACAATACCCTTAATTAGAGAATGGTTACAAAAAAGAAAAAAAAAATAAGTTTGAAAGCTAAATTGCTAGTGGCACTTGTTGCTTTTTTAAGTGTAGTTTTTACCGCAACAGGCATCACTTATTACCTAAAGTATTTCAAGCCAAATGTTAACGGAACTATTGAATATCTCTATATCAACACAGGTTCTGACTTTGATGATGTTTATTCAAGCATAAAATCAGCTAATATTGTGAATGAACCTGTTGCTTTTTATAATGCAGCACAAAACATGGAGTATGCAGGAAAGGTAAAAGCAGGTAGATATCGTTTAACAAAAGGAATGAGTAACCGTGCATTGATTAACATGTTAAAGGCCGGGAACCAAGAACCCGTTAAAATATCATTTCAAAATGTAAGACTAAAGCATACACTGGCTGGCATGGTTTCTAAGAAGATTGAAACTGATTCGGCCTCTATTTCAAACTTGCTCGATTCTGCCGAGTTTGTTGATAAATATGGATTTAATACAGATAATGTGTACACCATGTTCATCCCTAATTCATATGAGATTTATTGGAATACGGATGCCGAGAAATTCTTTAACCGAATGCATGAAGAGTACGTCAAATTTTGGAATGCAGATAGAAAATCTAAGGCTAGCAGAATTAATCTTACACCAATAAAAGTTAGTATTCTTGCTTCTATTGTTGATGGTGAAGCTTTAAATGATAAGGAAATGCCAATAATTGCAGGTTTGTATATGAACAGGTTATTAAAAGGAATGCGGCTTGAGGCAGATCCAACAGTTATTTTCGCAGCGAATGATTTTAGTATTAGAAGGGTTTTAAACAAACATCTAAGAATCAATTCACCATATAACACGTATTTAAATACCGGGCTGCCTCCTGGGCCTATTTCAATGCCAAGCATTCATGCAATTGATGCAGTACTCAGTTATGAAAAGCATGATTATATTTATATGTGTGCTAAAGAAGATTTCTCGGGATACCATAATTACGCTTCTACACTATCACAACATTTAATTAATGCAAAGAAATTTCAGCAAGCTTTAAATGAACGAAATATTAAAAAGTAATGTTTAGTAATACCACAAAAATACGAGTACGATATGCCGAAACCGATCAAATGGGATATATGTATTATGGTAATTATGCAGCATTTTTTGAAGTTGGCAGGGTTGAGATGCTCAGAAGCTTGGGAATGACCTATAAATCAATGGAAGATGCAGGCATAATCATGCCTGTTTCTGAAATGAAATGTAAATACATAAAACCTGCATTGTATGACGAAGAAATTACTGTGAAGGTGATTATTGAAGCTATGCCCTCAATAAGAATCCATTTTAGATATGAGCTTTTTAATGAAAAAGAAGAATTAATCCATATCGGTGAAACTACTCTGGTATTTGTAGATAAAATCAAAAACAAACCTTGTTTACCATCAGCAGATTTTCTTGAAAAGCTAAAGCCTTACTTTAATTAAAAGCGATAAATGGATTGGCTTCATAAAACACTTTTAAAATTCAAGCCTTATTTTTTGTTCATTGAATGGACAAAAGTAGTGATGTTACCTGGATTTAGGCCTCTACCCCTCTTTACAGTTGCCTCTTTTTTTTTTAAGGAAATTGGTAAAGATGAATTGATCAACAAGGCGTCATCACTTTCTTATAATTTCATGCTGGCAATCTTTCCTGCTATTATCTTTTTGTTCACCTTAATTCCATATAT
>CAMDQV010000215.1 GCA_945906015.1 Pedobacter schmidteae
CACGATCTTTTGAAAGCGCTCAACTGGTGTGATGTTGCCAATATGCTACGCATTCAACTGGAGCGTCAGGAAATTAAATATTTTCCTTCACTGAGAGAGTACACAATGATGTACGGACTTAATAAACAAATACTTAACTCGCTTGATAAGGAAATAACAGTTATGCACCCAGGTCCAATAAATCGTGGCGTGGAGATAACCAGCGATGTGGCTGATAGCAAACAATCCATCATCCTGGATCAGGTAGAAAATGGAGTCGCTATCAGAATGGCAGTGCTGTATCTGCTGGCCAATCAACGCAAGTAATAGGATCACTTTGATGTAAATAGTATTATTAAAAAAATAATATCCTTTATAAAAAAATTTAATATTCTGTTTTCAACACATGTTAATTACTAATGTAAAAGTCAGAGGCGGTTTAGATTAAATTAGCACTTATTATATTGCTTAATATGTTCAGAAATTACACAATCTTCACATTGATTCTTGTATTTATCACGATTCCTGCACTGGCTCAAAACTCTGCATGGTTTGATTTGAACCAAGACTATAAAAGCGGAATTGAATTACTGGAAAAAGGGAAATATGCGGCGGCTTCCAATCAATTTAACCGCGTTCTAAAGAATAATCAAAAATCAAACGCAAAAGCGGAAATCAATCCTGAAATCAGCCTTCTAAAAGAAAATACTAGATATTATATTGCATTGTGTGCATTAGAACTTGGAAATAGCGATGCAGAATCCTTATTTCAAAGCTTTATTAGTGTCAATCCTGCAAATAACTTTACGAAGCTTGCATTTTATCAGGTTGGGCGCTCCTACTTTGCTCTGAAGAATTACCCAAAGGTGATCGAATGGTTGAAAAAATTAGAAGGAACTGGTTTATCCGGCAAGGAATCGTATGAATACCGATATAAACTAGCCTACTCCCATTTTGAAATAAAAGAATACGATCAGGCAAAAGCCCTATTCGCTGAGCTGAAAGATCAAAAAAGCATTTATAATGAACAATCCATTTACTATTTTGCTTACATCTGCTACCTTCAAAAGGACTATAAAAAAGCACTGATAGAATTTGAGAGATTAAAAAGATCAGGCTTGTATGAAAATAGTTATCCATATTATATTTCTGCACTATATTTCCTAGATAATCGATATGATGATGTATTAAGTTATGCCATTCCTATCCTCAAGTCAACAAAACAACTTTATGAAACAGAAATGTTCCGAATTGTTGGGGCATCCTACTTTGCAAAATCAGATTATACCAATGCAGGAACATATTTTCAGAATTTTCAGCAAAAAGATCAAGGAAAAACGCAGAACAATCAGGATAATTATCAGATCGGCTATACTGCATTTAAGCTAAAAGATTACAAGAAAGCTATTTTGGAACTTGAAAAGCTGGAAATTGCAGATGAATATTTCCAGAGTGGAATGATTGCTTTAGGTGAATCTTTCCTGAAAACCAATACTAAACAAGCAGCCAGAAGTGCATTTTTTAAAGCTTCTAAATTAGCATTCGACAAACAATTACAAGAAGAAGGCCTTTTTAATTATGCTAAACTATCTTATGAACTTGAATTTCATCAGGTAGCGCTAGATGCTACTCAACAATTCATAAAAACATACCCAAACTCCTCAAAATTGGATTCAGCAAAAACCTTATTAGGAGAGATCCTGCTGACCACAAAAAACTATAAAGATGCAATAGATATCCTTGAAAGTATCCAAAATAGAAATCGTGAAGCTAACGCGGTCTATCAAAAGGTTACTTTTTATAGAGGTCTAGAATATTATAATGAACGTGCTTTCCAGAATGGCATTTCTATGTTTATGCGATCCAATAAAAATGTTCATGACGATGAAATTCATTCACTATCAACTTATTGGCTGGCAGAAGCGATGTATGAGGTTAGAAAATTTGGAGAATCGGTAGCTAATTTTGAGAAGTTTATGACACTTCCGGCTTCACGTAAAACTGAAGTATATAATTTTGCTCATTATGCATTGGCATACGCTGCCTTTGAACATGAGAGCTATAGAAAAGCTGCAACCTACTTCACGCGTTTTCTTCGTGGCAATGAAAAAGACCCAAATACCATCAATGATGCTATACTTCGATTGGCAGATTCATATTTCGTTTTAAAAAATTATGAGGAAGCACTAGTCTATTATAACCGGATCATTGCATCAAAAACTTCAAGTGAAGATTATGCATTGTTTCAAAGAGGAATGATACAAGGCTTGCAGGGGCAGAATGACCTAAAAATTGCAACTCATCAATCTTTATTACAACGGTTTCCAAAATCAAACTATTCGGATGATGCAAGTTTCGAGATCCCCTATACTTATTTTATTAAGGGTGATTTTGAAATTGCAAAAACAGATTTAAGCGCCCTGATTCAAAAATATCCAAGAAGCAGCTATGTACCACGCGCATTAATTACGATCGGTCTGGTAGAACTTAACCAGGATCAGGAAGAAGCTGCAATAGCGACATTTAAGCGCGTAGTTAGTGAGTACACCACTACTGACGAAGCAAAACTGGCATTGGAATCCATCAAAAATATCTACCTACAAAAATCGGATGCCACCGGTTTTCTGGATTATGCGAATACGACAAGTATTGGAAACCTGAGTACTTATGAACAGGATAATATCACTTTCCAGGCAGCAAACAATCGTTTTCTTACTGCTGACTATCAGGGTACATTTGAGTCTGTGAATGCTTACTTTGATAAATTTCCGAAAGCTGTACATGACAAACATGCCCGCTTTATCAGGGCTGAAAGTTTGGTTAAACTTAAAAGACCAAATGAAGCGATTCCAGATTATGAGTTTATTCTTAATGACTGGACCAGTGATTATACTGAACGTGCCCTGATCAGCATTGCAAAGATATACCTTGCTCAAAAGAAATACAACGAGGCAATCGTCCATCTTAAAAAACTTGAGCTAACCTCTGAATATAAAGCTAATTATAGTTTTGCTGTAAATAATCTGATGGAGGCTTATTCCAGTATGAATTTACCGGATGAAACACTTCAATATGTAAAATTCATAAGAGAGTCTAATAAATCTTCAGAAGAAGACCTATTCAGAGCAGGACTTTATTCAGGAAAAGCTAATCTGATTATTGGGGATACCATCCAAGCAGTTAAAGACTTTACTGAAGTTGCAGAAAAAACACAAACCGTAACAGGTGCCGAAGCAAAATACAATATGGCTACTATTTTATATCTGAAAGGTGAATACAAAACCTCTCTTGCTTCAGCATTTGACCTAACCAATAAAATGCCTTCACATGATTATTGGGTAGCAAAAACTTATATTTTGATTGCGGACAACTACATTAGCTTAAGAGATGCTTTCCAGGCAAAAAGCACGCTACAGAGCATTATTGAAAATTACGAGAATAAGGATGATGACATTCTTACACTTGCCAAAGAAAAATTGGAAAAACTGAAAAAAAAATAATAGATAATGAATATTCCGACTTTAAAATATACGCTGATAGTTAGTTTGTTTTTTTTATCTGTTACCGCTCAGGCACAGGATAAAAAAAACGAAACTCCCACCGGTACACAATCTGCAAATATTACTGAAGAAATAGAAGTTATAAGGCCATATAAGCCGGTTTTGGCAGATGCTGTTAAGATTCGCAGAAACCCTGACATGAATAGCGCTAAAACCTTTAAACCTGTTCTAAGCTATAGTGTAATTGATAAAAAACTTAATCTGAATTCAAATATCAAAGAACTTCAGGCCCAGAAAATGGCAGATGAACGTTTGCCAGTACTTTCCAATAATTACATTAAAGTGGGTGCCGGAAATTTCAATACTGCTCAAGCCGAAGCTTATTTTAATGCAGGCCCTGATGCAGCATTACAAACAGGAGCTTATTTTAAGCACCTTTCTCAGCAAGGAAATTTAGAAAAACAGCAATTTTCAAATCAGGAACTAGGTATTTTTGGGAAATCAGTAGCTGATTCATATAGTATTTCAGCAAATTTAAGCTATGACCGCCGGTCAACTTTTTTCTACGGATTTTCTCCTACATCGAGCGCAACTATTGATATGAGTATACAGCGCTTCAGTACTATTGCTGCTGAGGCAGAAATAATGAATAATTATTCTCAGTCATCTACTATTAATTATGCCGCGAGTATAAATGCTTACCAGTTCAGTACTATTGACGATGCACGAGAAAGCTCAGTCCTTTTGACAGGATATGTAAATAAGGAAATTAGTCTTTTTAATGTCGGACTGAATGCATCGGCAGATTTCACAACAACAAAAGACGCCACCTATAATCTGGGAAATAATATACTAAGAGCAAACCCTTATGTAAATTTAAAAGGTAAAGGCTACGAATTAATACTGGGTGCAAATATTGTACAGGAATTTGGCGCAAACAGCCG
>CAMDQV010000216.1 GCA_945906015.1 Pedobacter schmidteae
GATTATCAACAGAAATAACACTTGCTAACAAAAGAAAAAAAGAAGCAAAAAAAGAAAAATTACAACAACAATTAACTTATAGTTGACTAAATTCGGTCAAGGCTATTCAGGCATGCACAAACTGATAACTGTTAACTGATAACAGTTAACTGATATAACTACCAAGCCTTCTCTCCCACCAGCGGTACAAAACGAAAGGTATCGAGTACAAAGCGTTCAAAATCATTTTCAGATACTCTTAAAACAGTGATCATCTTTTGTGACTCTTCGTCGCCCACGGGAATCACCAGGATACCTCCAATTTTAAGTTGTTTCAATAAAATTTCTGGAACCAGAGGTGCACCGGCTGTTACAATGATCTTATCATAAGGAGCTTGTTTGGCTATTCCCTTAGAACCATCACCAAAAAAGAATTCGGCCTGATATCCCATATGAGGTAATACCTGTTTGGTCCGGTTATATAGATTTTCCTGTCTTTCGATTGTATAAACCTGAGCACCAAGTTCCACAAGAATACACGTCTGATAACCGGAGCCCGTTCCAATTTCAAGCACCTTATCTCCTGCTTTGATGTGTAAGAGTTCTGTTTGATAGGCCACAGTATAGGGCTGAGAAATGGTTTGACCATCCCCAATAGGAAATGCGATATCCTTATATGCCTGTTTCCAGAAAGTTTCGTCAAAAAAATAATGACGGGGTACTTTTCCAATGGCCTTTAAAACATTTTCATCTGCAATACCCCGCTCCCGCAGCAATTCAACTAACTTTTTCCGTGCGCCCTTCTCCCTATAACTATCAACTAATTTATGTGCCATTTAATTTCAAAAATAGTCTTATGTAGGCATTATCAGAAAATAATATGAATATAAAATCAGAGAGAATATTTTCAATAGGGATCTACATCAATATGCATATAAACACCCTTATTTGCCGGAAGGCTATCAAAATTCACGAGGATTTGTTGCAGAGCTTCCTTGATCTTTTGAACAGATACTCCTTCTCGCTCAACTTTAAGTAGTATGGTCTGAATATAATAATTTCTGATCCTGCTGATGATTGGAGCTTCAGGACCAAGTACTCTATCGCCAAACTGAGATCTCAGAATCTTAGCTAATGAAGAAGCAATTAGGAGCAGTTTAGGAAGATCCTTATGTTTAACATTGATTTGAATGAGGCGATAAAGTGGCGGATAATGAAAATTTCTGCGCTCTACTATTTCAGTATCGAACATTTCCTCGTAATCATTCTTTACCACCTGGCCGATAATCCGGTGAGAGGTGTCATAAGCCTGGATAATGACCTTTCCCTGTTTTGCGCGTCGTCCCGCACGACCTGAAACCTGAGACAGCATCTGATAGCTTCGCTCAAAGGCACGGAAATCAGGATAGTTCAACATACTGTCAGCGCTAATGATCCCTATTGTGGTTACATTACCAAAATCGAGGCCCTTGGCAACCATTTGAGTACCTACCAGAATATCGATCTTTCCCTCTTCGAAATCATTCAGGAGAACCTGAAAACTATTCCTTGTCCTGGTAGAATCAAGATCCATTCGGGCTATCCTGGCATCTTCAAAGATTCGCTGCAATTCATCCTCAATTTTTTCAGTGCCAAATCCTTTCTGTTCAATTCGGGTTGAACCACAGGCAGGACAAACACTTACAATGTCTTGTTTGTATCCGCAATAATGGCAATGAAGCTTTGCGCTGCTTTTATGAAAGGTTAAACTAACATCACAGTTTACACATTTTGGAGTATATCCACAAGTAGTACAGAGCAACAACGGTGTATAACCACGTCTGTTCTGGAACAGAATGACTTGTTCTTTACGTGATAAAGCCCCTTTTATCTCATTCAATAATACTGAGGTAAAATGCGATTGCATCGTTTTTCGTTTAGTTTCATCAGCAATACTAACTACTTCAATAATTGGCGACTTAACACCTCCAAAACGGCCCTTTAATGTCGCCAAGCCATATTTCTTAATCTTCGTATTGTAAAAACTTTCTAAACTGGGTGTAGCTGATCCCAAAACGATCTGAGCCTTATGTAAATGTGCCAAATATATGGCGGTATCTCTTGCATGATACCGAGGTGCTGGATCGTATTGTTTATAGGAAGATTCGTGTTCTTCATCTACGATCACCAGACCAAGGTCATTAAATGGAAGAAAAATTGATGATCGTGCACCCAAAACCAATTTATATTCACCTTTCAGCACTTTTTGCCAAACCTCTGCGCGTTCATTATCATTGAATTTTGAATGATAAACTCCGATCTGACCACCAAAATATTCTTTTAACCTCTCAATTACTTGTGTAGTAAGTGCAATTTCAGGTAAAAGATAAAGCGTTTGCTTTTCCTGTAACAGCATTTGCTCGATCAAGCGGATATAGATCTGAGTCTTACCTGATGATGTTTCACCATAAAGCAGGACTACGCCCTTCTCATCAAGCTGTTCTTTAGTTTCTTGCAGTGCAATTACCTGGGCCTCATTTAATTCAAAATCATGAATCTCTTCAAGCTCGCCAAAATTTAAGCGACTAACCACCTTTTCTTCTTGAATAAAGATCTCCTTGTCTAACAATGCTTTTAGAACCGAAGCAGAACTTCCCGACGATTCAATCAGATCAGTCTTTGCGATCTCTGCCTGTTGCTTTTCAAGTTTAAAGTATGCTAGTAAGATCTCCAATTGCTTGGGTGCACGTTCCAGCACTTCAAATAAAGCTTTTCTATTTTCAGGCTCATTATATTGGGAATTCAGGACAATAAAAGCCTTCTTCCGTGGCTTGAATTTCTCTGTTATTTCTTCAGAAATTACAATAACGTTCTTTTCAAACAATCCTCTCAAGAGAGGGAAAACCGTCTTTTGGCCAAGAAGTTTACTAATATCGCTCACACTTAGTTCAGGATGCAGTTCGAGGGCATCAACAATAAGAAATTCTTTATCAGACAATAAACTTTTATCGATCTCCTCAAAAGTGTTCAACACAATTTTTGTTTCACTGGCAAGCTTTAAGGCTGAAGGCAATGCTGCCTGCATTACTTCACCTAAATTACAGATGTAATAATCAGACATCCACTGCCATAATTTAAGTTGAAATTTATTGACAATGGGTTCAGCATCAAGAACATCAATGATATATTTAGCTTCGTAATGCGCAGGAGGAGTTTCAGTGATCAGACAAATTATTGCCGTATAAATTTTGCTCCGTCCAAATTGAACCACCACGCGCTTTCCAATGGCTACATCTGCGGTCATTTCTACTGGCACCCTGTAGGTATAGGTTTTGGAAATAGCGAGTGGAAGAATTACCTCGATGAAAATAGTCTTCCGAATAATGCCTTCAGTTTCATTGAATTCAAGCATTATTTATTCTTTATAATAGCAATAAGCAAACTGATCCAGCCCATAATAAAAAATAATCCACCGATGGGTGTAATAGGTCCGATAACAGAAATCTGACTTATATTCAAGATTTCTTTCGCTGAAATCAAATATAAGGATCCCGAAAAAAGGATGATCCCCAAACTAAAAAACCAAGAAGCTAACTTGATTCCACGACAATTGAAGCGTGAAAAAGTAGAAAGGAATAGCAGGGCAAAAGTATGATAGAACTGGTAATCTACGGCGGTTTTCCATACCTGCAGCTCAGAAGTAGTTAATCTGACTTTTAATGCATGAGCTCCAAAGGCTCCTAAAATAACAGCGAGTATTCCAAACACTGAAGCGATAATAATGATGCGTTTGTTCATATTGTTAGATTAGATTGCTAAAAATACCCTTATTGACTTAAGTATACAAGTACTTTAATGGTAAAATATGTAACGGCTTTAGACTCAATTACTTTTTTAATATCAGAATTAATCATTTAGAGGAAGTAAGATGACTAGACAATAAGTCTCACATGACTAATAATTTAAAAAATAAACGATTTTACAAGTTGATATCACAATCGACTACGATAAATTAGATATGGAGATTTGGAGGAATAAAAAGCTGACAATTTAAAATACATTTTTATGTACTAAGCATATCTGATATAAAAATATAACACCATAGCAGTAACTATTGCCCACCATATAAAAGGGTTACGCAAGCCCCTTTGTTGTTCCCGTTCTGAAGGTAATAGCGATAAACTATCACGGTTCCAGATTAAACCCTGTAATTCTGCCTCTGTTTTTGGTTTAGTTATAAGGCTTACAGCCACGCATGAAAACATACAAGTCCAAAAAACTATTCCTGTCCGATTAAAGAAAGGCATATCAGGAAATAAAAATTCAATCAGCAACGATAAGGGGATTGTCAATATTCCTGCTGTAAGTGCACCTGCATGTGTAGTTCTTTTCCACAAAATACCCAAAAGGAACATTGTAGCAATTCCGGGTGTAAATAATCCATAAGCGTTTAGCAAATAC
>CAMDQV010000217.1 GCA_945906015.1 Pedobacter schmidteae
TCACTAAAAAAATAAATACCAAATGAACTACAATACCCGAGCGTAGGGATGAAAGAACGGCGGGCCGGGTGTTTTGCCTAAAGAAGTGGGATCATCGTTCTTTCTTGATTTATTCAGTGTTTTTTATTGTTTTTTTTAGGTCTTCATGGTCTCAGCGCAAGGGCGCTTCGGCATTGTTTACTTTTTCATCAAGGAAAAAGTAAATAGGCCCCCGCGGCTATGAGCGGAAAAAACATCAGATTAATTAGAATTTATTTTTATTGAAAGCCAGATAAAAAAATCTATCTTTTTCATCAAGAAAAAATAGAACTAGATAAGCACGCGCGACACGCGCGCGCTAGTGATGAACGATTTGTTTTAAGATTGATATAAATTTTCCAATGCTTGGAGTTAGCTACCAACCAATCATATTTTACCCGAAAAACTATTTTCTTTTAAAAATCCCAAACTCTGGCCCTGATACGTTTTATATAATGTCGCACATCCAAAACAATGACTGCTAAAAAATAAACGATTAAAGGAAAGCCTACGGCAAGAAAAGAGGAGTAAATAAAAAATAACCTGATCTTAGATATTGAAATATTAAAACGCTCAGCAAGGTATGCACACACACCAAATGATCGTTTTTCAAAAAACGTTAGAAACTGTTGAAACATTTTTATTTTTTAAAATGTTGATTCCTATACCACAAGATAAGAAATTATTTTGATCAGAATAACTCTTTTTATTAAAAAGGCATGGGTATATCCTGCATTTACAGAAATTAAAACCCAATTCCCTCTAGCATCAATGCCATTTCAGATTGTAGTTTTTTTGCTTCTTCTCTGGCACGTTCCGCAAAATCTGCCCCTGAAGAAGCAAAAATAATGGACCTAGATGAGTTGACTAATAGTCCGCAGCTAGCCGACAAACCATATTTACAGATCTCCTGCAAGCTTCCTCCCTGCGCCCCAACACCAGGAACCAGCAGGAAATGATCCGGTGCATATTTGCGGATATTCAAGAATTCTTCAGCCCTGGTTGCACCAACAACATACATCATTCTATCGTTACCGGCCCAAGAATTTGCTTTTTGTATTACATTTTCAAATAAACGACCATGTTCGGTATCGATAAACTGAAAATCTTTTCCACCTTGGTTTGAAGTAAGTGCCAATAAGATTACCCATTTATCTTCAAATGCCAAAAATGGCTTCACTGAATCACTTCCCATATAAGGAGCGATAGTAATGGCATCAAAATTCATTCCTGAAGTAGAATGATCAAAAAATGCTTTAGCGTACATGGATGAGGTGTTTCCGATATCACCGCGCTTTGCATCAATAATTCCAAGGCAGGTTTCAGGAATATAATTTGAGGTATCAATTAAACTCTTCCAGCCAGCAATTCCTCTACTCTCATAAAATGCACTATTGGGTTTATAGGCAACACAGAGATCATGAGTTGCATCAATAATACGCTTATTAAATTCCAGGACTGGGTCATCAAAGTCGAGAAGAAATTTTGGAATCAGCTCAATATCGGTATCAAGTCCTACACAGAGGAAAGATTTCTTGATTTTTATTTGTTCAATAAGTTGCTTTCTATTCATTATAAGTGCAGAATCTGTACGAAAATAAATAAAGATGGCTTCTTAGAGTTAAAAAAAGAATTAAAATTTTGTTTTTTTCTTTTTATTGCATAGAATTGTGTCATAATCTGATTTTATCCCTGAATTCAGGAAATCATACTAATTCTTTTGAAGCAATAGATTGCATTAATTTTTGTATTGTCGCTCTCCAGGATAAATTTATTGAACTAAAATCCCATAAAACATAAACCATATTTAATGCTGGATAGTAATAAATTGAACGATAAGCTCGTTTCAGAGCTACGTGAAATTGCTCAAACCCTTGGTGTAGAAGATACTGACACCTTGCGTAAACAGGATCTCATTACCAAAATCCTTGAACATGCTGAAACTCCACTCGTTAGCGAAAACTCTGTAAATGAGGCTAATGGCTCTAAAGTAAATGATTCTGTTGATAAACCGCGCAAACGGCTACGTAGCACTAAATCAGGAAGTGATAGTAAACAGCACCAAGAAGTTCCATTAGACAATACCAGGACATTTGATTTCCAGGAAGATGATGAAGCTCCTGTTATTGATTCAGTGATCGAGACCTTTATGCCTGAAACACCATCAGATGTGGATCTAGTGGTTGCTGAAGCAAACCCTGCTACTGATTTGGCTGAGCCTAAGAAATTTGAACGCAGACCCAATCCTAACAATCCTAAACAAAATCCAAGAACACAGGAAGCCCCTGCAATTAACATGGATTTTGACAATGTGATCGTTAATGAGGGAATTCTGGAGATCATGCCCGACGGTTATGGATTTTTAAGGTCCTCAGATTATAATTACCTTTCTTCTCCAGATGATATTTACGTTTCACAATCACAAATAAAACTATTCGGACTCAAGACTGGTGATACGGTAAGAGGAAGTATTCGTCCGCCAAAAGAAGGCGAAAAATATTTTCCACTGGTTCGTGTTGAAGCCATCAATGGCCGTATACCTGCTGAAGTTCGTGACAGGGTTCCATTTGACTACCTCACTCCACTTTTCCCAACAGAAAAATTAAATCTGTTTGTGGATACAACGAATCATTCTACAAGAATCATCGACCTGTTTACCCCAATTGGAAAGGGTCAGCGAGGTTTGATCGTTGCCCAGCCAAAAACCGGTAAAACCATGCTGCTGAAAGATGTAGCAAATGCTATCGCTAAAAACCATCCTGAAGTATATCTGATTATATTACTGATTGATGAACGTCCAGAGGAGGTTACTGATATGGCAAGAAGTGTTCGTGCAGAGGTTGTTTCTTCAACTTTTGATGAACCTGCCGAGCGTCATGTTAAAATTGCAAATATTGTACTCGAAAAAGCAAAAAGAATGGTTGAATGCGGGCATGATGTAGTTATCCTGCTTGATTCTATCACCCGTTTGGCGCGTGCATACAATACAGTTGCACCTGCTTCTGGTAAAATACTTTCGGGTGGTGTAGATGCCAACGCCTTGCATAAACCAAAACGTTTCTTTGGTGCGGCTAGAAATATTGAAGATGGAGGTTCATTAACCATATTGGCAACTGCACTGACTGAAACAGGTTCTAAAATGGATGAAGTAATCTTTGAAGAATTTAAAGGAACTGGTAATATGGAATTACAATTAGATAGAAAACTATCTAACAAACGTATATTCCCTGCTATTGATTTGACAGCTTCAAGTACACGACGCGATGACCTGCTTCTGGATAAAGATACGCTTCAGCGTATCTGGATTTTGAGAAATCACCTTGCAGACATGAATTCACAAGAATCTATGGAGTTCCTGCAATCTCAAATGCGAGGCACAAAAACCAATGAAGAGTTCCTGATATCCATGAATTCCTAATCAATTGAATTAATTAGCGAAATAATAAAAATCCTTTTACAGATAATACCTTTCTGATGAAACAACATATCCCCAATACAGTTACCTGTCTAAACTTGTTTAGCGGCTGTTTGGGAATTGTTTTTGCATTCAATGGTGAATTGCATTATGCAACTTATGCTATTTTGATTTCAGCTGTGCTTGATTTTCTTGATGGCATGCTTGCCAGATGGTTGAAGGCCTATTCCGAAATTGGAAAACAGTTAGATTCGCTTGCAGATATGGTTAGTTTTGGGGTTTTACCCTCAGTAATAATCTATCAGATTTTTCTTTTGTCGCCACAAACAGCTTCATATAGCAGCTTTTTAAATTATTCAGCTTTTCTGATCGCCGTATTCTCTGGCTTAAGGTTGGCAAAATTTAATATTGACACCAGGCAAACTGAAAATTTTATAGGCCTACCTACCCCCGCAAATTCCTTATTGATTGCTTCTTTTCCAATAATAATGCAGGAAAATAATAATTTTTTCATGAATTATATCATGAATCCGTATTTTCTATTCATTTTCAGCTTGGGTATGGGCTTATTACTTATTTCAGAAATTCCGCTGATCTCTTTGAAATTTAAATCATTAAAATTTTCTGAGAACTTACTTCGTTATATCTTAATTGGTTCATCTCTGATTTTACTGCTACTATTTCAATTTGCAGCTATTCCAATTATACTATGCTTGTATTTCTTAATTTCATTTATCCAATTCAGAACTTAAACTGAATCTGGACTGAACTGAATAATACAATGGAATAATAAATAGTTAATTATCAAGCTTAATGATTTATTATTAAACAGTATAAAAGGCAATTTATACCGTCTTTTCAAGATCAGATTTAATTTGCGCTAATTTTATAAAAAGTTCCACGCTCATATCCTTAAGAAGTTTGAATGCTGGTGGAATCATTTCTAAATTTTTAAGATTGCGTGAATTTTGTTCTATTTCAGCCAT
>CAMDQV010000218.1 GCA_945906015.1 Pedobacter schmidteae
TGGTTTGTCTTCAAAAGACTCATTATATCCGAAAAAAGCAAAAATAACGTTAGCCCCAACACTGGTTAAGTGCGTATCGCTATTTTCAAAACCTTTATGTGAGCGTGGGCGATAATGAACTTGGTCGCCGGTATAACCCAGTTCCCTGAAAACTAATTTTCCATTTGGATAGACAGATTGCAGATAGGTTTCCATCCAACCGTCATGCTGCATCCTATCAGCAAGTCCATTTCCGATAATTGCAATTCTATCACCCGATTGTAGTTCAAACTTTGGATTCTGTGTCCAACTCAATAAAAATATTATTAAAGGGAGTAAAAGTGCAGGTGCACAGTACTTTAAAAAATTACTGTAATTAAGAAAAATAGGTCTCACCGATAATTTTCTTAGTTCTTTGAGTTGATCCATCCTTTTTTTTATTGTTTTTCAAGTAAAATATATGCTTTATTTTAATGCATTTCAACTGAACATGTGCCTAATCCAGATCTCAAAAAGTTGAACTGAACATTTGGATGATCTGCAAGTACAGACATTGGAACAGATACATCAGGGATATTATTTGAAATCATATAGGTAGTCAATCTTTGTCCAAAAGGGTTGTCATGAGCACCTGCATGCCAAATTGAAACTTTGTCTGCTTGCCAGGTTTCTTTTGGACCTACTGATACTGCCTGAGTTGGGATGGAAGGAGCATTTCCTCCGCAATGCAACCTAGAATTCTGTGCAATTGTAATCGGGTGCAAGTCAAGAACGCGTGTAGTTAATTGTTTGTATTCTTCAACTGTTGGCGGGTTATCAATATATTTTCCTTCACGCATCGGTGGCTCGTTAAATGCCCAGTGTTTCACATCTCCCTGTCCACCCTGCATAATTGCACATTTAGCTTTCGTCCAGCTATTGATGTACTTGGCGGTATCAGCTTGTGCAAAATGCAAATTCTCATCCGGCATCACTAAATCTTTACGAATTCTATTCAGACATAATGATTTGAAAGTTCTTTTAAAAGATAAAGGATGATCTTCGGATACTTCTTTGCCATTAATTACCCATTCATCCATACACCAAAAATGAGCATGTTTAAGAGACAATCCCAATTCATTTACAAGCATTGCAACCAGGGGCAACTGCTCAGTTGGACCAATCGGGCCGCATATACCTACCGGATTACTAGCAGTAGCTGATTTCCACGTACTTACATACTCCATTGCCTCTGCTAAATAAAACTCTTCAATGGTATCATAAAAAATAACTTTGAACCCTGGTCTTGACATAGCAATCATTTCCTCAGGTGTCAAGGCTGCAATTTTATCTGTTACTTTCTGACCTAAATCCAAGGTGGTATAATCCCACCAACCCGGAGCAATAGAACTAATCTTACGCATAATATTCTTTTAAAATTGTTATAGTATTTTATTGTTTAATATTTTTTATTCGAATTTGTAATCTTCATTTGTTAAATAGCATGCTCCCAGTTCTTTCAAAGGATCAAATCCACCTTCTGAGAAGCCAAAATGCAGGTGTCTCCTCCACCCTTCAGCATGTTCAAAGCGATTGGACATGCTTCCAACCGTTAATGAGAAATTTTCCATTGCCTGGACATAGGAATTCATTTTCTGACTGTCTTCCAGCCAATTCTGCTGACTTTTATGAGCCTCCAGGGCTTCACGCTTAGTGGCATGAACAGCGCTGGTATCTATAAAAATCTCAGGAATTACCTTCCGTCGCAAAGGGTCTAAAAGTGAATGAGGCAGGGCATGGTAAACGGCACAGTCGTAATTATTTACAGCAGCATGATCAGCAGGAAAATTAGGAACACCACGAATAAAAGCAGCTGTAACTGCCAAACGACTGGCATTCATATGGTCTTCCATATAATCAGATGGCGAATGAGTTAAGATTACCGAGGGTTTAACCATACGGATAACTCCCGTTAACTTTCTGAGCAATTCAAGTTCATAAAAGATCTCAAAATCATTGCATATCGGGCCATGGAATTGGGCACCCAAAATATCTGCAGCATTTTGGGCTTCCTTCAACCTTATTTCAGTGGTAGTTAAAGAATCATATTCTATACTCCCACAATTCCCGGTTGAAAGATTCATATAATGGATCTCATAACCTTGATTCTTCAATAAGACCAATGTTCCGGCCATCATGAATTCAATATCATCAGGATGTGCGGCAACGGCCAGTGCTGTCTTCTTCATTAAGCCCTAATCAACTAATATTATAATCTCACTGGTTTACCGGTCGCAGCTGATTTGTCAGCGGCAAAAATGATCTCATGAGTTTTTATTCCGTCACTCAAGCTTGTAAGAGGCATGTCAACTCCTTCAAGAAGACATTCGAAAAACTTATCAAACTGTGCCTGATAAGGGTGATCTGCTACATCTCCGGTATCGAGCATTTTCATTGCCAATGAACTCCATAGATGATGGTCAGTACCGAGTTTCTCAGAGTGAAACTTATCGTCAAGCAGACTTCCTTCACTGCCGAAAAGATGGGTATGGAAATAGTAAGGTTGGATACAATCAATAATAGCCGAAGATTTACCAACTCTGCCATCTTTGAATTTGAATATACTTACCCTGCTGGTAGTATACTCATAAGCCTGAAAAATTGGATTTTTAGATTTGGTTTCATAGCTGGTAACTTCCTCAACATCAGTTCCCATGAATAAAAGCATAGCATCCAATGCATGGCAACCCGCTGTAAGAATTGAGCTACCACCTTTATCCTTTTTAATATTCCAGTGGTACTGACCATACCATGGACCAAGTCCGTGAAGGTAATCAACCTCAGCATAATGAATATCTCCAATTAAACCAGTATCCACAAGTGCTTTAGTAACCATAAATTGATTGGAGTAACGGCATTCAAAACAGATACAAACCTTAACTCCTGCCTTTTTAACTTCAGACTCAATCAGTAAACAGTCTTCCCATGAAAGTGCCATAGGCTTCTCAAGAATGATATGTTTACCAGCTCTGGCAGCGGCAACCGCCTGGGCAGCATGCTGATCAGAATAACTTGTAATTGACACTGCGTCAATACTCTTATCGGATAACATTGCGTTTAAATCGGTATAGGTTTTGATCGGAGAACCCCATTTTTCACTTTCAGCTGCATTATCATGCGGGCGCGATGAATAAATAGCTGTGACCTGAGCATTTGGACTTTTATTGATAGCTGTGATGTGTGCAGTAGCAACCCAGCTATACCCAATTATACCTACATTATACTTTTTCATCTTTTTATTTTTTGTTTTTTAATGGTGATAAAGAGATCATGGTTTTAAAAATGTGTATTGTTTTAAAAATTAGAAATTATTATTTTATTAAATGTGAGTTTTAGAATGATACTTTTCTTGATTAATTAACTTTCGCAAGCACACTTGCTAGAGTCACCGGAACTCCACCAAGCCTTTTGCTTTCATCAGCCGCTTCCATAAAAGCATAGATTTCAAGCGTTTCAGCGAGATCAACAGGCGATTTCAGGGTACGAAAGAATTCTGTAACCGGAACAAGCAATCGACGGTAGCCTTCAAATGTCCCAACATTGGCTATCCCTTTTTCTCCAAAAGCTGTTCCTCCATACCCTCTGCTTCCGGCCCTCAAGCCTCTGAATACTCCAATCCGGCCTCCTTCCCAGGTACCAACTATTACATCAGAATCCTGAGTATGCGTACGGGTAACCTGCTGGCAGCCTACACCTCCCATTATTGTAAACAATGACTCAACACCGTGTATTCCATACCAATACATATCGGTATGAGATGCCTGTAATGAGGCAGGGCTATAGGCCTCTGCACCAAGTACTTTACCGACTTTCCCATTACGAATTTCCTGAGCTCCGCTAACATATCTCAGGGATGAAGAAGAAAAAACAGTCACTTTGTATTTCTTAGCAGCGTTCAAAATTTGCACAACTTCTTTCAAATTCGCTCCGATCGGTTTATCGATAAATACAGGTTTCCCTGCTTTAAAAACAGGCAATAACTGCTCCATATGTGGCCTGCCATCATTGGTTTCAAGCATTACAACATCTGACATATCAAGCATTTTATCTACAGAATCAACCAGTTCAATACCTCTTGCCTTAGCCTTAACTGCCCAATCAGCTAGCATCTCCGCTTTGAATTCTACATCCGGATTACCTTTTGGATGATAAATAGCAACAACCCTAAAACCACTAATATCCGCATCGGTTACTTCTGCATTTAACATTTCTGAAAAAGCTTCAGTATGAACAGATAATCCAATAATACCTACTCTGATCTTTTTCTGAGAAACATCATTGGCAAATAATAGTTGGGACATACTGGTCATTCCAAGACCTATTCCAGCTAAAGCTGCGGTTCTAATGAAATCACGACGTTGACTT
>CAMDQV010000219.1 GCA_945906015.1 Pedobacter schmidteae
TTCCATTGGTATCACCACGCTGATAAAGCTCAAAAGTTTTCTGGTCTTCAAGTGAAATATAATCAATGTCTATATCAACATTATGATTTTGCTTGATCAAACGGAGGGCATCCTTGATGATGGTCAGGGTTTTGAGTCCCAGAAAGTCCATTTTAATTACACCCGCATCTTCAATAACCTTACCATCAAACTGGGTAACCAGCAAGTCAGACTCCTTGGAAGTTGCCACCGGAATAATATCGGTCAAATCGTATGGGGCAATAATAATACCCGCGGCATGAACACCCACGTTTCGCACAGATCCTTCTAGGATCATTGCCTCTTTCAAAACATCTGCCTGCAAAGATTTGCCATCTTCCAGAATCTTTCGTAGCGTTTTAATATTCTCAAAATCTTCGGGGTTCTGCTCCTTTTTAACTGTATTAATTGGAGCGGTCATTACCTGCACAAGATTGGTTCCTGGTTTATCGGGAACAAGCTTTGCCAGCATATTGGATTCGGCAAGAGGAAGATCTAAAACACGGGCAACATCTTTAATACTTGATTTTGCGGCCATAGAGCCATAGGTAATGATCTGGGCAACCTGATTTTTACCATACTTATCCACTACATAATCAATCACTTTCTGGCGGCCGGCATCATCAAAGTCAGTATCAATATCGGGCATCGACTTACGGTCGGGATTCAGGAAACGCTCAAATAGTAGATTGTATTTGATGGGATCGATATTAGTAATCCCGATGCAATAGGCCACTACAGAACCTGCGGCAGAACCACGCCCCGGACCAATAAACACACCCAAATCGCGACCCGCACGGATAAAATCAGCAACTATGAGGAAATAACCAGCAAAACCCATTGTACGGACCGTAAAAAGCTCGAAATTGAGGCGCTCTTCAACCTCCGCACTGATATCCACATATCGGTTTTTGGCACCTTTAAATGCCAAGTCTTTCAGGTATTCCCACTGATTCATGTTCTCAGATTCAAGACCTTGATGGATTTTAAACTCATCAGGAATCGGAAAATTTGGGAGCATAATATCCCGCTTCAACTGAAGAATATCAACTTTATCTACTATCTCATTCGTGTTGTCGAGTGATTCGGGCAGGTCATGAAAAATCGTTCCCATCTCTTGCTGACTCTTGAAGAAGAACTGATCATTTGGGAATCCAAATCGAAAACCCTTGCCGCTCTCCTCGTCCGTTGCAATGGGCGTACTTTTCATATCGCCGGTATTGACGCATAAAAGAATATCGTGTGCATTGGCATCCTCCTGATCCACGTAATGCGAATCATTTGAGCAGATTACCTTAACATTGTATTTCTTTGCAAATTTAAGCAGTACAGCATTAACCGTTTCCTGCTCGGGGATATTATGGCGTTGAAGTTCGATGTAATAATCCTCACCAAAAAGGTTCAGCCACCATTTAAATTCAATCTCAGCTTCTTCTTCACCTCTCTTCAAAATAGTTTGAGGTACCGAAGCGCCCAGGCAACAGGTAGTAGCAATTAGTCCCTTATGGTATTTCAGGATCACTTCCTTATCAATGCGGGGCCATTTGCTATACAAGCCTTCGATATAACCCAGGGAGCATAGCTTTACCAAATTTTTATACCCTTCAGCATTTTTAGCAAGCAATAGCTGATGAAAACGCTGATCACGCTTTTCTTTGGTAAACTGCTTAATATGACGATTATCCACCACATAAAACTCACAACCCACTATAGGTTTCACACCATACTTTCCGGCTTCGGCGACAAACTTAAACACCCCAAACATATTTCCATGATCGGTTATGGCCATGGCTTTCATACCATCAGCTTGAGCCTTTTTGAAGAGCCGCGAAATATCTGCCGCACCATCTAAAAGTGAAAATTGCGTGTGTACGTGCAGGTGCGAAAAATCAGGCATAAAAATAATTTTGGGCTAAATTCAAATTTACGAATCTTTTAGGGTGTGAAGAAGGGTGTTGAAAAGTAAAAAAGAAATGTTCTTGCATAAACGCATGGACGCTAAATTTATGTTAAGAAATGCATCCCATGCAATCTTTATTGCGCTACTTTTAGCTTTTTGATGAGCAAAAATTAAAAACTTTCAATGAGTGTTGATCAATAAAAAAGATGGGGTTGTCCACCTAACTACCATTCTGAATTAATTTAGAAACAAAAAACTTACACAACAAGTATTAATAATTTCATAAAAAAGATTGAATTATCTATCTTCGTTTCAGCAAATCAAAATTACCGTTAAAGACGGTTTAGAATAAGAAAAAGGCAGATTTTAAATAGAAATCTCTAACAGATTCGATCTCAAATTTAAATAAATCATAAAATGAAAATTACAGTTGTAGGAGCCGGTGCCGTAGGAGCAACCTGTGCTGATAACATTGCCAGAAAAGAATTAGCTGAAGAACTTATTTTGTTAGACATCCGAGAAGGTTTTGCTGAAGGCAAAGCTATTGATATGATGCAAACTTCTGCTCTACTTGGTTTTGACACTAAAATTAAAGGTGTTACCAATGATTATGCAGCTACTGCAGATTCAGAGGTTGTTGTTATTACTTCCGGATTACCGCGTAAACCCGGCATGACCCGTGAAGAACTAATCGGCACCAATGCAAACATTGTAAAAAGCGTTACCGAGAATATCCTTAAACATTCTCCAAACACCATAATTATCGTGGTTTCAAATCCAATGGATACCATGAATTACCTTACCTTAAAAACTTCAGGTCTTCCTAAGAACAGGATCCTGGGTATGGGTGGAGCATTAGATTCAGCAAGATTTAAATATTATCTGAGTGTTGAGCTTGGCTGTTCTCCTGCTGATCTTAATGCAGTAGTTATTGGAGGACACGGTGATACAACCATGATTCCTCTTATTTATCATGCTACCTGGAATAGCATTCCGGTTACGCAGCTTCTTTCCATAGAACAGCAAGAACGTGTAGTTTCATCAACAATGGTAGGTGGAGCAACATTAACTAAATTAATTGGAACCTCTGCCTGGTACGCTCCCGGAGCAGGCACTGCAGCTATGGTTGAAAGCATTGTTCGCGATCAAAAGAAACTGATCTCTTGTGGAGTTGCATTAGATGGAGAATATGGCCAAAAAGATATCTCTTTAGTTGTTCCGGTAATCATCGGGAAAAACGGATGGGAAAAAATCCTTGATTTTAAATTATCTGATTCTGAACAGGCCGAATTTAACAAAAGTGCCGATGCTGTTAGAGCTATGAATGAGGTATTAAAAGAGTCTAATCATATCTAAAAAAAGCTGCTTTTATAGCATGGCAAATACTATAGTTCCGCTTGAACTAATCAATTTAAATGACGAAGGCTTCCACCTATTGGTGGAAGTTGTTGTTTTTGGACAATCCTTTCATGCAGTACTTGATACTGGCGCTTCAAAAACAGTTTTTGATAAAGCAACAGTTGAAAAACACAAAATGGATGGCATATTAATGGCTTCCGATAAGCTTTCTACAGGTCTTGGGACAAATACCATGGAAAGTCATACTATTATTATCCCAATGTTAAAGATCGGGAAGCTAAAATTGAAAAACTTTGAAGCGGCTGTTCTTGATCTTTCTACTATCAATCAGGCATATTCTGCACTTAACCTTCCTGCTATTATTGGAGTTTTAGGCGGCGATATATTATACAGCCACAAAGCACTTATCAATTATAAAAAATTACGTCTTAAACTATTCAAATAAAGATTGATTCAATCAAACACCGATTATTGCCATAGTATAATTGCGATATGTTCCGGAACAAAAAAGCCCTCCAAAATAAATTGAAGGGCTTAATTTTAATAATTACCGTTTGAATTATATATCAATCCGAGCATATTTTGCATTTTTCTCGATAAATTCACGGCTTGGAGCAACTTCATCACCCATTAACATTGAAAATATATGATCACATTCGGCTGCATTTTCAATGGTTACTTTTCTTAGAGTACGAGTCTCAGGGTTTAAAGTAGTATCCCATAATTGTTCTGCATTCATCTCTCCAAGACCTTTATAACGCTGAATATTAACACTTTCCTCTTTACCTGCACCTTTAAGTGCTTGTACAGCGGCATCACGCTGTTCATCGTTCCATGCATATTGAAATTCTTTGCCTTTTTTAACCATGTAAAGTGGAGGTGCTGCGATATAGATATATCCAAACTCGATCAAAGCCTTCATGTATCTGAAGAAGAAAGTAAGAATGAGCGTTGTAATGTGGGAACCATCCACGTCAGCATCGGTCATAATGATGATCCTATGGTAACGTAATTTCTCCATATTAAGAGCCTTTGCATCTTCTACTGTTCCAATACTCACACCCATTGCAGTGAACATATTCTTG
>CAMDQV010000220.1 GCA_945906015.1 Pedobacter schmidteae
TTAAGACTATCAGGGCGAATGCGGTACTCCAAACTATCAGTAGATATCTGAGCAAAAGAAGTATAAAATATACTTAGGCAGCATAAAAATATAAGGTATTTCTTCATTGAAAATTATCAGCAATTCATGCTAAACTCTGGTTTAAATGATGATTTGATCAGGAATATTTTCTATCCAGTTTTAATATTATTTTCCTTTTAAACGATAATACTTATAGACCTTAACCGCTGACATGATTACCGCGCTAAATACCACAAGACCTGTTAAGCCATAGATCCAATCAACTGCACTTTTAAGGATTACTGTAAACACGATGGTTACCAGAAAAATTGTAGCCAATTCATTCCAGAGCCTTAATTGAGTTGATGACCATGTAAATATGCCCTGTTTTAGCTTGTTCATAATGTTCTGACACAAAAAATGATAGACCAATAATCCAAGCACAAAGGCTAGTTTTACCAGCATCCAGTTCATGCTTAACAAAACTGGATTAACCCAGATCATTGCGATACCCGCCAAGACAGAAATAGCCATAGCGGGGGTTGTGATTATATACCAGAGCTTATGCTGCATAACATCAAACTGCCTTTGTAGCGTAATTCTCTCTGACTCAGTACGGTCATTAGCCTCTACATGATAGATAAACAAACGAACGATATAAAACAGCCCTGCCATCCAGCTTACAACAAATATGATATGAATGGCCTTGAGATACAGATATAGCATAAAGCTGAAAATTGAAAGCTAAAAGCTAAAAGCTAAAAGCTAATTCATTAACAATATAATAGATAAACTTAAACTAAATTCTTTTTTACTCCTTAGTAGTGTTATAGTACCATTACCTCAGTCCTCAGTCCTCATACCCCAGTCCTCAGTCCTCAAACCTCAGTCTTCATACCTCAGTCTTCGTACCTCGTATCTAATACCTAAACTCCTTAATCAGTTCAACAGCATATTTAACATGATCAAAGGGTATATCCGGCATAATACCATGACCTAAATTAAAGATAAAACCATCTTGTCCACGCATCCGTTCAAATAAGCGATGGATTCTTTCCTTAATTACTTTCTTATCTGCATAAAGAATATGCGGGTCCAGATTACCCTGAACAGCAATTCCTGCAGGAAGCTTCTTTTTAATATCCAGAAGATCGGCATTCCAGTCAACTGAGATCACATCAGGATTTGATTCGGCCATCAATGGTGCAAAAACAGAGCTCCCTTTACAAAATGAAATGATTGGAATATCCTTTCTGTTCAATTTTGAAATGATCTCTGTATTATAATTATGAGAAAATTCTTTATAATCATCCCATGACAAGGCAAGAGCCCAGCTATCAAATAGCTGAAGCGCATTAACGCCGGCATTGATCTGTAGGTTTAAATAATCAACGGTAACCTTCGCGATCTTTGCAAGTAATTGATGAGCCAGCTCAGGATGGTTATGGATAAGAAGTTTGGTCAGTTTAAAATCTTTAGACGATCCTCCCTCTACAAGGTAACTCATCACCGTAAAGGGAGCACCTGCGAAACCGATCAGCGGAACACTTCCATTTAACCGCTGCTGAATTACTTTAATTGCATCTGCAACATATTGAAGTTTATCATCTACTTCTGTAAGCAATTTATCTACATCTGCCTGATTACGTACCGGGTTTGCAAACTTTGGACCTACACCCTGTGTAAAACTCAGATCACCGCCCATTGCTTCGGCGGTGACAAGAATATCTGAAAATAGGATTGCTGCATCTATACCCAATAAATTGACCGGAAGCATGGTCACATCTGCTGCGATCTCAGGGGTTTTACACATCTCCAGAAAGGTATATTTATTTTTTATCTCCCAGTACTCGGGCATAAACCGACCGGCCTGTCGCATCATCCATACCGGAGGCCGCTCTGTGCTTTTTGAAAATGCAGCCCTTAAAAACAGGCTGTTTTGTATGTTATTCTCGCTCACTATGCTTTTTTTATTTCAGATTCGATCTTTTCTATAATATCTTTTACTCTCAACGATATTTTATATGTTTTTGCCATTTCAACATATGCTATGGCACGTTCAACATCTTTTTTACGTAGGTTAATGTTTGCCAAATGTACCAGAACAATAGCTTTATCATTCTGATTTCTTAACGGAAATTTACTGGCAATTTGAAAATGCTTTTCAGCTTCATCGTAATTGTGCCTGTGAAGTTCCAGATTCCCATAAATAAACTCATAGAAACCTCGCCTATGTTTACCCAAACGATCAGGGTCTTCAATCTCCTTGAGCAGCACCTCAGCTTCATCATAGTTTTTAGCATGGAATTCTCTGGCTGCCATTACCACTGTTCCTTCGCGAAAATAGCCCCAAATCAACAGGGCTATACCGATACCAATTACTGCAGATATTTCATAAACCTGCTGATTGATAGTCCATCCAAGCAAAAGTATTGCAATTCCAATAACCCAAAGGCGGGCCTTTTTAGTTAACATTTTTTAGTGATTGTCTATAAATTTATAACCAACCCCACGGATTGAATGAAAATAAGTCGGATTTTTCTGATCAGGCTCAAAATATTTACGGAAGGTCAGAATAAAATTGTCAATAGTCCTTGTTGATGGATAAACATCATAATTCCAAACCGTTTCAAGAATTTGCTCTCTTGAAACTGCCTCATTACGACGCTCAATTAAAAGTTTTAATAACATGGTCTCTTTCTTGGTTAGCGGCGTGATCGTTCCGTCATCACTTTTTAATTCAAAAGAGTTAAAGTAGATCGTTTTATCTCCAATCTTATACGAATTTAATTCCTTCAGTTCATCCCCTTTTAAGCTTCGCTTTACAAGATTTGCAACCCTTAAGATCAATTCTTCGAGATTAAACGGCTTCACTAGGTAATCATCAGCGCCTTTTTTCAAACCCATCACACGGTCTTCACTCGTGTTTTTAGCAGTCAAAAACATGATAGGAACTTCTGAATTTTCAAGTCTTATTGTTTCTGCCACCTGAAATCCATCGATCTCGGGCAACATCACATCAAGAATCACCAGATTAAAGCGCTCTTCTTTGAAAATTTTTAAAGCTTTTTTACCATCCGTTGCGGTTGATACTTTGTATCCTTCCATTTCCAGATTTAATTTGATAGCTTCCAAAAGATGATCTTCGTCTTCTACCAGTAGAATTCTTTGTTTAATTGGCATGTGCGTTGAATGTTACTTCGAAAATAGTTCCCGAAGGATTGTTGTTTCTAACTTTTATAAGAGCCTGATGCTTATCAAGAACTTGCTTTACTATGAACAAACCTAAACCTGTTCCTTTAGTTTTTCGCGTCTCTTCACTTCCAACTCTATAAAACTTTTCAAAAATACGTGATTTTTCCTGATCATTAATACCTATACCTAAATCAGCTACGATAAAGTAGATTTGATCACCTTTTTGTTTCAGAGTTACCTTAACTTCTTCGCATGGCGGAGAGTATTTTACAGCATTTTCGATCAGGTTTGTAACCACTGAAGTTAAGGCAAATTTATCCCCATGAAGAAAAATAAAGGGTTGAACCGATACTTTGATGACCTCCGAATTACAGGTATGTAACTGCAGCCGTTCAGCAACTGAATTGACGAGCTGCGAAAAATTTAACTGCTCCTTTGGAAAAGTATACGACTGATTTTCAATCTTTGTAGCTATGAGCATGTTCTCAACCAGATCATCAAGTCGCTCAATATCCTTTAATGAATTTTTTAAAAATGAATTCTGCTGTGCTGGATCTAGGTCTCTTTTTAGAATGGTCTCTAAATATAATTTTATAGATGCTAGAGGCGATTTTAACTCATGCGTTACAGAAAGCAAAAAGTTTTTCTGTTGTGTGTGTAATTTTCGTTCACCTTTAATGGCTTTGTGCATGTAATAGATTCCAATAATAAAAATGAAAATAAATACAGCACCTTCTCCCAATATCATGGCTAAGCTATCTGGCTTTGCGGCCAGCAATAGCCTACCCCACCAAACTACCTGAAGTACAGTGTAAATGATCAGACTATAAAATATTAGGAGCGGCCTTTTCATGATTATGAACCTCTGAATACGATATCTAAACTCTCAAAAATAGCTCGTTTTGATTTTTCAAGCTCAATCTTAGAATGTGCTGAAGAAACAAAACCAACTTCATATCCTGATGGACCAAAATAAACCCCTCTATTTAACAATTCACGATGCATGATCTTGAATTTTTCCATACTTGTTGCGTCGATATCATCAGCAGTACTGATATTTTCACGCTCTGTAAAGGCAAACCAAAAAATAGAACCAATGGTAAATACTTTAAACTTATAATTATTGGTTGTTGCGTAACGCTGGATTGACTC
>CAMDQV010000221.1 GCA_945906015.1 Pedobacter schmidteae
TCGTATGCTATGCTAGGAGATATCAATATTTCTGAACCTGGAGCATTGATCGGATTTGCTGGCCCCAGAGTAATTAAAGAAACAATTAAAAAGGATCTGCCTAAAGGATTTCAGACTTCAGAATTTGTTTTAGAACACGGTTTCCTAGATTTTATTGTAGACAGACGGCAAATGAAAACGAAATTGGGATCGTTTTTAAGGATGCTCAATAGTAAATAGTTAGTAGAACTCATTCAATACACATCCAATAAATAGTATCAAATTTTGGTTAAAACAACAAATTTCTGTTCAACAGGTTTGTGAGATTAGCTAAAATTTAAAGTTTCTGCAATATTTCTGACACCTTTCGTTCAAACATGAGTTGCCATTCGGGTGCTAAGTTGGTATCTGAATCTTCCTGTGCTTCGCCTGTATTCCTTAATTGTTCGGCAGTTGGCGCATAATAAATATAACCATTAGTATATGCTGCCACAAAGGTGTTTTTATTGGGAGCATTCTTTTTAATATTTAGACCAATCTGTACAGTAAGTTCGCCGGGGAAAGTAACCAAGCGCATATTTCCAATTTTCAGGCCAAGAATTTCAACATTAATCGTTTGTGCACCTGCCGATTTTAGCTGATGCATTTTTACAAGAGATAAATTTTCACGAATTCTGGTTAAACGTTCCATCAAATAAATATTTGATCGATAATTTTCCAAGTCTCTTCTATTTATGGAATCTAATCGAATCATATCGATTTTATCTTGCTTTTTGTCTTTTAAATACCTTTGTCCATAAAACGAAGGGTAATCTATAGAATTAGTATACTTGGTTGTTAAAGCGATAAATGTTTTCAGGTTCATGTTTGTCCCAGTCAGCGCATTCAATATTCGTTTTTGGTCGGCTTCTAAGGATAGTATTCGTTCTGCGAAGTTTGCTCTTGGAAGTTCCATTTGCTGATTGATCACTTTTATTTCTGAGTCATTTGTTGTTTGAATGTTTTGTAAAGCCTTAAGAACACTCAAACCAAGCATATTACCCAGCGGCTCGGCATCCGTAGGGTTATCAAGCCCCTTATAGTTCACAGGATTAATATCCCCACCACAGCCCTGTAAAAAAAGAGCCATTGAACCTTTTAAATTATCCTCAATTACTTTAGAAGCAAAGCCAATAATATCTGCCGTATTTCCTCCGTTTGGAACACCTTCTATTGGGTGAACTGCAAAATTATAAAGCACTGCCAGGGTTTCTCCATTTAACTTATTTAACTTCAAAATGCCTATTTCGGGATCAGTTTTACCTATTTCTGCAATCTCATGATCAGGAGGAAGTGAGTAGGCACGCCGAGCATCTGTCTGGGATCCATCCTTCATCCAATACCGGCGATTTTCCATAATTCTATCCTCATAGCCTATCCCGCTTCCACTAGTAACGGCAACCAAATTTTGAAGGGCTTCTTTAACCGCTACAACTGTCAGACTATCCGTATCAGCCCGTACAATTCCATGGCAATGGCTTACATTAATTAGAATATTTGAAGCTTGGATATTCAGTTCCTCCTGGATTTGCGAACGAACTTTGGCAAGATAGCCCGCCTTAATTGGACCGATTTCTTCAATTGCAACTACATCTAGAGTAATTATCACCATTTTGGTGATGCCATTATCCAATACCAATGCTTTCACATAAAGCGGGTCATTTACCAAACCAGCGCTTCGATCAGTAATATCCTTTTTTGCTACTCCTGCCTTCATCTTAGCTTGTGCATCGGCCGAAATAATCAATAAACTAACAACAGAAATGAAAAATGTAGCTTTGAAAAATAGCTTTATAAATTGACTGAACATTGAATTTAAACTAATCGTATTTGCCATAATCTTAAGTATATGAATGTCAATAAATTACAATTTAGTTTTTTACTGGCAAAAGGCACAAGTAATTTGTAATCTCTTAGCCCCTATCACTTCAATTAAAAGCCTAAACACATGGGTATTAGGTTTTGAGTTTATTTAAATTTATCAATCAAGTCTAAAAATCTTATTTACTTGTAAGAAAATTAATTAATTTTTATTACACCCTTCATGATGCGCCAGTGCCCAGGAAAGGTGCATATAAACGGATATTCGCCAGGTTTGTTGGGTGCTTTAAAATCAAGTTTAAAACTTTTACCCGTGGCAACCAGCGGAGTTGAATAAAGAACCTCGGGAATAGCAGGAATAAAATTCTTGGCATAAGCATCTTTGCTACTTGCCATTGCATCGGCCGCTTTTCCAACAATCTCAGTGGAGCCAGGCTTCACAATCACCACATTATGAGGCATCTCATCAGGATTCTTAAAAATAAGGGAAACCAAACTGCCTGCTTTAATTTTAATTAAAAGCTTATTATAAGCCATTTTACCGCTAATTGTTGATAATTCGATTATAATTCTTCCGTCTGCTGCAGTTTTCTCTGACACTATTGATACTAATTTTGAATTCAAAGTTTTCCTGAAATCCACAACCGCTTTCGCATCTGCAAAATCATCATAGAATTTATCTGACAAGGGTTTTCTGGTATAAATTGCTGCATCAGGGTCTTTCTTAAAGTAGCCTGGCATCGTTAATACTTCTGATGAGGAAAGAGGCTGAAGCAATAATTTCACTTTTTCAGGTTCATTTGCAAGAAAATTTTTGTTCTGCTTGAACTTGCTCATCCAGATAGTTTGAAAATGCTTAAAACTTTCCTTTAAGGCATATTCAATATAATCATCCATTGGCTTTTCAGCAGCAAGCAGCAAGGCCATAAAGCTAGCGTCATTCTTGAAATGACTAAGGGACACAATTGCTTCTAGACGAACCCTTTGGGAAGAATCTCCCGACATTGTTGTAAGCCTTTGCTGAGAGTTCTTTAAATCATCCCTCCAGTAATATAGAACCCGGGTTGCTGCAGCTCTGATGTTCGCGTCTTTAGCCTTTAATAATTTATTTAAAAGAATTTCATTTACTTGATGTAATCGCTGGTACATCCATAAACCTTCTAATTGATATTGCTCATAGTTTTTATCTACAGCATCTATTCTATCTAACCATTTAGGTAAAGCCGCCAATACTTGCTCTTTTGGAAACTCCGTCAGTTGTATTCTGGCGCGGTACCTTGTCCGGTCTTCATAAACTTTTAATTGATCCAGTAATTGTCCAATATTGAGTTTACTCATATCCATAGGTTCTAAAGTTTTTTTACCTGTATAGGTAATGCGCCAGATCCTGCCATGGGTTTTATCCCGATCAGGATCACGCAAAGCTCTTTCGCCGTGATTAATTACCTGATTAAACCAATCTACTAAATAGAGGGCTCCATCAGGTCCGAACTGAAGATCTACGGGTCTGAATTGAGGATTTTTGGATTGTAATATAGGATCCTCCTGACGACCGATAAGCCCACTACCGCTTTCTTTCAAAGAATGATTGGTTACTCCCTGAAATCCGATAAACGTATTAAAAAGCACATTACCCTGATAATTATCAGGAAAGTTCCTGCTCGAGACAATTTCCATTCCACAGGTTTTTGGCCTAATTTTTAAGGTAAGCATATCCTTCATTTCTACATGCTTTATGGGATAATCTGTGGCCACAGTGAGCGGAGGTGCAAAATAATTCATCCCAGTTGAAGTATCTCCAATCAGATGTGTTCCATTACTTGTGAAGACATTTCCCCAGGGGTTTGCATAAGGATATGAAATATATGGTTCAAGTTTCATAGTCAGTGGATCGTATCGCCAGGTTTCACCATAGGCCGATCGCTGGGGCCCATAGGGCGTTTCTACCTGAGTATGAAGAAACGTACCCATATGCATATACAAAGCCCCATCCTGGCCCCATGTAAGCGCAGAAATTGAGTGATGTACATCTTCTGTACCAAAACCGTGAAGAATGATTTCTCTTATATCAGCCTTCCCATCGCCATTGGTATCCTTTAAGAACATCAGGTTTGGCGGCTGAGAAACAAACACTCCACCATTTCCTAATTCAAATCCCAGAGGCATGTAGAGGCTATCTGCAAAAACGGTATGCTTATCCGCCTTTCCGTCGCCATTTGTATCCTCCAGAATAATAATTTTATCATTTGGCGGACTTCCGGGATAGTACTGCAAATACGATGGTAGCGTAGATATCCATAAACGCCCTTTGGGATCGAAGGTAATTTTAACCGGTTTTTCGATTGGAAAATCCTTTTCAGAGGCAAACAGCTCAACTTTAAAACCCTCTTTTACCACAAATTGTTCTTCTAATGGTACATTCTGAGGCTTTTCAACAATTATCTCCTGCTTGTCGTTGATTAATTGCCTGACCTTCTTTGTATCGATAGCAGAACTATTTTTAGT
>CAMDQV010000222.1 GCA_945906015.1 Pedobacter schmidteae
TGCTCTTCACTACCCCAATGACCAACAAGGATCGTTCTTTTTGGATTAGGATATATCTTTTTTAATATCCTCATCGCTTCAAGCATGGTGATCGTTCCAGTTCCATTATCTGTTGCGCCAGTTCCACCATCCCATGAATCAAAGTGGGCTGAAAGGATCACATATTCTTCAGGTTTTTCAGTTCCCTTGATCTCTGCTATTGTATTGAATGTAGGTACCATGCCCAAATCTTTTGAATCTGCACGTATGCTGATTTTTGGTTTTATGCCTGATTCTGTTAAACGGTATAACATTCCATAATCTTCTAATGAAATATCTACGGTAGGTATCTTTGTACTTTGTGCACTAAATATTTTATTGACACCAAAACCTGCCGACCAATTGGAGGCAATGATGCCTACTGCACCTGCTTTTTCAAGAGCCAATGCAAGACTTTTTGAATTTAATCCGGTTTTGTTCATGCGATTTCTCCAATCTGCGCTTGCCTTTGAACGTTCAGCTTTCATTTTTTCAAATGATTCTTTCATCGCAAATTCTTCCCAATTTTTATCATCTCTGCCTGTTGGCTGTTCCATAGATATCATCACAAACTTTCCCTTTACAGCTGGAAGCCAGTTTTGAAAAGTATTTGAGTCAGCAACATCTGCTAGTATGATTGTTTCAGCGGTAACTGCTTTGCCAGACGTTGATGGACTCCAGGCCAACTGCATTCCCTCCAGAGATTCTACCCTTGGATGCACCATGTCTATATGGGTAATTCCTCGTTCCCATCCACGCCATTCGCCCCATTGCTCATTCTTTGCAGATATACCCCAACTTTGGTATTTTGAAACCGCCCAATCATGCGCCTGCTTCATTTGTGGTGTTCCAACAAGCCTTGGTCCAATGCCATCAGTTAGCTCTTGAGCAAGTTTTTTTAATTGTGAGTTTTCACTCGCCTCTTTTATAATTGCCTGTACAACAGGATCTTTACTTTGTGCATAAATGAGTTTCCCCGATAATAGTAGGAAACAAGAAAATAGAATTAAATTTTTTTTCATCAAATTAGTTAGTTAATATTTGGTTTGGAAAACGAAGATATTAAAAAGTTCGCAAAAGAGAAAAACGACACTATTAATAATACAATTCGCATTTTAATACGTGGCGATAGCATTGTCTCCATATTTTTTCAAATTTTTTTCTTATTTTTCAAGCCCAATCATTAGTATAAGCAATGTTATTCAAATCAAAATCGCACCTGAAATTTCAGAATATTTTTTTTCTGTATTTCTTTTTATTCGTCAATAGTTTTTTTGGGTTTTCGCAATCAAAATTTTCTAATAAAGAGCATCTTTTGTCTACTCCAAGGCAGTACACTGTTGTTTTTAACCCTATAGCTCCTGTTATTGATGGGAAATTAAATGATGCCGTTTGGCAGAATGTGCCTTGGACAGAGAACTTTAATGATATTGAGGGAGATAAAAAGCCTGCACCAACATGGAATACCCGTGCTAAAATGACCTGGGATGATAAGGGGCTCTATATTGCAGCCGAATTACTGGATCCGCATGTTTGGGCCTACCTTAAAAACTATGACAATATCGTATATTATGATAATGATTTTGAAATTTTTATAGACCCTGATAATGATACACACCGGTATTATGAGTTTGAAGTTAATGCACGAAACACCATGTTTGATTTATTTATGCCCAAGCCTTATAGGAATAATAGTGGGGCGATGATCGTGTATAATGCTCCCGGAATGAAGTGGGCTGTAGATGTTCAAGGAACGCTTAATGATCCTTCTGATAGTGATAAAGGCTGGACTACAGAGATATTTATTCCATTTGCTGCTTTACCGTTTTCAAAAAACCATAGCACTCCTCTTGATGGTGATTTCTGGCGGATTAATTTCTCAAGAGTAGAATGGGATACCGAAGTAAAAGATGGAAAATATGTGAAAAAGAAAGATGCGAATGGAAGAAACCTTCCTGAGCATAATTGGGTATGGTCGCCGCAGGGAGTGGTCAATATGCATTTTCCAGAGCGCTGGGCATATCTTTTTTTTAGTAAAACAGTTGCCGGATCGTCTGAAACTGCTTTTTCAATTCCATATAGTGAGGAGCAAAAAAAACATCTGTGGTATGCCTATTATCTTCAGAAAGACTATCATCAAAAAAATAATTCGTACGCATCTGAACTAAGCAAACTCGGTATTAACGACCTTACACTTACTATCGATGGTAAAGAAAATAAGCTCTGGATGGAAGCTACAAGCAGGCAGTTTATGGTTTACATTAGTGCAGGCGAGGATATTTATACCCTCAATGATGAGGGTCTGGTTCAATTGTCAAAGAAGAACCTAAAATAGGCAGTTCAAGATCTAGTGAGAATTTTTAAAAATTGAAGCAGAATTTTGCTTTCAGGTTTAATTATACCCTCTGATTTTGTACATAATTATACCAGCTATTTCGTGCATAAGAGTTTCCCATTTGATTATATTATAGGTGCTTGGGATAAATGAATCATAAGAAAATTGAGGAGATTCTATGTAAAGGTGGTCTGTTGGATGAATGGCAACATTTAATCCGACCTTTTCAAAACAGCCCAAAGCTCGCCTCATATGCCATGCAGATGTAATCATCACCGCAGTTTTTAGATTGCCCGCCTCCATAATTTTTTTGCTTTCTACGGCATTTTCGTATGTATTTCTTGACGCAGTGTCTATCAGTATTGCAGAGTCAGGCACCCCGCAGTTGTTAACCAGGAATGCTTTTGCAAGCACAGATTCACGGGTATCATCAACAAGACTGCCACTCCCCCCGCTTAGAATAATTTTCTTAATAGATCCTCTTTTATACAGAATCAGTCCCTCAGTAAGTCTGTCGGCTCCTTCTCCAAAACTATAGCTATTATTGGTCTTGTCGATACTCATGAAACCTCCTAGAACTATCACGGCATCATGGCTTTTCGGACCTGTTGTTGCAGCTTTTAATTCCCAAACCTTTAATAGTTGATTTATTATGATTGGATTGCTGAATAGTAAAAATAATCCAATAGCCATCATGAGGAAGCGCTTTCTTTTACTTGGAACTTTTGTTAAAAGCGAAAGTATTAGCAGGCTCAATACTATAATTGTTGGTGATATCAGAAAGCTAAGAATCTTTGAAAGGATGAAAAACATTGCGGTTTAGTTTAGAATAAGCAGATAGTATATCTCCGAAGAACACACAAATTAAGTTAAAAATTACGGAATTAATTCAGAGTTTATTAGATACAAATTGTATTTCAAAGGCCCGAAATGAAATCATTTCGTATAAACAGACAAAAACCTCATTTTTGAATTTCTTACTTAACTAATTTTCGGAATATTTATTCTCTAGCAATTTAATAGAGATTCTGTTTTTTACAATACGATTGACGATTTTAAAAATCCGATATTTTACTTGCTCTACCGACTTCCTTTATTGAGCATATTTCTTTTATGGCTAATGAAAAATCCATGTTCACTCAATAGATGTTCTATGCTTGGATGTGAAATTCAAGCTCATTGCCCCGATACTATTTTTTAGGCCCCGATGTTTTTGGATTACTCGATGGTAACACTAAGGCCTTCCTGTTGTAAGATTTTACGATATACTTCTACTTCTGTGAAAGACCCTTCTAAAACGGTGCATTTACCATCATTATGCACGGTCCATGCAATGCGTTCAGCTTGTTTTTCGCTATAATCAAGATATTTTATCAGGCAGTTGATCACATGTTCAAAGGTGTTCGTGTCATCATTCCAGAGTATCAGGTGATGGTTAATTTTTAACGATGCTAAAACTTCTTCAAGCGTTAGTGTTTCTTCCTGTACCTCTGTTCCCATCTTACAAAAATACAGAATGGATATCGATTACGGTATGATTATTTTATTTTGAGAATATTATTGAATCACTGCAGATGCTTCTATTTCAATTAGCTTATTAGGGTCTATAAGGCGGCTAACTTCAACCAGGGTAGTAATCAGGCTTAATTGCAATAAAAAATTCAGCATGCGCTTTTGCCACTTCTTCCTATTTACTGATATCAGTTACATACATGCGGGTTCGAACTACATCACTTAGTTGAGCACCTGCATCCTGTAAGGTCTTTTCTATTTTTTGAATAATAAATTTTGTCTGGGAATAAAGGTCATTTTTTCCAATTAGAGAATCTCCAGCAAAGGATGTCGTTCCTGAAAATCAATGATATTTCCAATACGCACGGCTCTACAATATCCAAATTCTCTTCCCATGGGGTTCCCGATGATATATTTATACGTTTTTGCATATAATTTGAATTAAAATTAACTTCCTTTAG
>CAMDQV010000223.1 GCA_945906015.1 Pedobacter schmidteae
TGGGATGGTTATTGACCTTTTCCAAAAACATTTCATAGGTTACCCCATCAAAAAGATCTTCACCTGGATGTATCTCATAGCAAACATCTACACCATGCTCATCAAAATGATTCAGAATGGGTAGCCATCTTTTGGCCAATTCTTTAAAGCCAGCATCAACCAGTCCTTCAGGGCGCTGAGGCCATGGATGCCAAGTATGCCAAAGTAAGGATCCACTGAAAGTGGCATGAGCAGTAAGTCCCATATTTTTAGAAGCCATTGCTCCATATTTCAATTGCTGAACGGCCCATTCGGTACGTGCTTTAGGATTGTTATGCACAGAGGCAGGAGCAAAGCCGTCAAAAAGAAGATCATAGGCTGGGTTAACAGCCACTAGCTGTCCCTGTAAGTGAGTAGATAGCTCTGTGATCTCCAAACCACATTCATTCACTAATCCCTTAATCTCATCAGCATAAGTCTTGCTTTCTGCTGCTTTTTGAAGATCAATGCATCGGGGGTCCCAGGTAGGGATTTGTACTCCTGCATATCCGAGGCTTTTAGCCCATTTACATATTGATTCCAGGCTATTAAAGGGAGCTTCATCTCCTAAAAACTGGGCAAGAAATATTCCGGGTCCTTGTATTGTAGTCATTATTTTATAGATTAAACTTCAAAATTTGTCCATTTTTCATTACTTGAACTGCTTTTAACCACATTGTCGATAAAAGCCATTCCTCTGATCCCTTCATCTACTGATGGGAAATCAAGTGCTTCAGCCGCAGGAGTTGTACCCTCTATCCTGGCAGAAAGACATAAGGCAAAATTCCGATACAGGTTACCAAATGCTTCGAGATAGCCTTCAGGATGCCCTGCTGGTGTGCGGCTATTGAAGGCTGCATAATTTGAAAGATTATGACCACCTGTTCTTAAGATCTGAACCGGATGATCTAGCCATTTTAAAATTAACGTATTGGGCTCTTGCTGTGCCCATTCCAGGCCTCCTTTTTCACCATATACTCTAATCTTTAAGGCATTCTCTTCACCTGCTGCTATCTGTGAGGCCACCAGCACGCCATTAGCTCCATTATCGAAACGAAGCAGCACATTTCCATCATCATCTAATAATCTACCCTCAACCACAATACTGAGGTCTGCACATAGTTTACTGATTTTTAATCCACTAATATATTCAGCCAGATGAGCTGCATGTGTTCCAATATCTCCCATGCATCCGCTTTTCCCTGATCTATTAGGATCTGTTCTCCATTCTGCCTGTGGGTTACCATCTTTTTCGGATAAGCGGCTTAACCACCCTTGAGGATATTCTACCAGAATCTTCCTGATCTTACCCAACTCTCCCGCTTTAACCAGTTGCTTAGCCTGCTTGACCATAGGATAACCAGCATAGGTATGTGTAAGCAGTAATAAACGTCCGGTTTCTTCAACCTTTTTCTTTAATTGTTTGGCTTCATTCAATGTAAAAGAGATGGGCTTATCAATTACCACATGAAAGCCATGATCCAGGGCCATCATTGCCGGAGCAAAATGGGCATGATTTGGAGTTACTATGGTTACAAAATCCATGCGCTGATCTTCAGAAAGCAGGCTTTCTTTGATGATCATATCTTCAAAGCTATGGTAGATTCTGCTCTCTTCAAGGAACAGCATCCGGCCACTCTCATCAGCCTTTTCAGGGCTAGTACTCAGTGCACCACAAACTAGTTCGATCATGCCGTCCATATTGGCGGCTATGCGGTGAATGGCTCCAATAAAAGCACCTTTTCCTCCACCTACCATCCCCATTCTTAGTTTTCTATTCATTTGTATTTAATAAAATGTTTTAAGCTATTTTTTTATTGAAAATTTATAAACGCTGCTGGTATTGTACAACTTTCCAGGATTTAATACCGTGCTCGGAAAGGTAGGTTGATTTGGCGAATCCGGAAAATGTTGTGTTTCCAGACAGAACGCAGTTCTGAAATCGTCTTTTGAGCCCCCTTTAAATATGTTTTTACTCTGCATAAAATTTCCACTGTAAAATTGAAGTCCGGGTTCTACAGTGAAAACCTCCATAATGATACCTGATTTATCACCTTCAACACGAGCTGTATGCTGCATTTGACTGCCATTTTGATCATTCAAAACATAATTATGGTCATATCCCTTTCCGTTCTTTAATTGTTCATGATCATCTGTGATTCTTTTACCGATTGTTGAAAATTTTCTAAAGTCAAATGGAGTTTCAGCTACATATTCATGTTTTCCTGTTGGGATCAATGTTGAATCAACGGGAGTGTATAAATCTGCATTGATTTGAAGCTGGTGATTTAGAATAGTTCCTGAGCCTTCACCATTTAAATTAAAAAATGCATGATTTGTTAGATTCAGAACAGTCTTTTTATCTGTTGTTGCTTCATAGCTAATTTTTAATTCATTGTTATCCGTTAGGTTATAAATAACTTTCACTTGTAGATTTCCTGGATAGCCTTCTTCCATATCTTTTGAAACATAACTGAACGCTATCGACTGTTCATTTAGTTGTTTGGTATCCCATAAAACATCTTGAAATCCTTTCTTACCACCATGAAGAGAATTTACTCCATTGTTTATTGAAAGGGTATAGGTAATTCCATCAAGGATGAATTTTCCTTTTGCAATTCGATTGCCATACCGGCCAATTGTTGCTCCAAAATAGGGCTCAGTTGATTGTATGTATTGATCAATACTCGAAAATCCAACAACTACATCTGTTTGAACTCCATGTTGGTCGGGTACTTTCAGACTTATTATTCTTGCCCCGTAATTGGTAAAGGCAGCTTCTAGTCCATTTTTATTTTTTAAAATATAGAGATTAGTATTTTTTCCGTCCATGCTTGTTTGAAATGCTTTTGGTGATAAAACATCTGTTTTGGAGGTATTATCAACTTTTTCTTCCGGTTTTTTTGGGGAGCTGGTGTTGCATGCAATCAGCATGTTCAGGCAAAGCATTAGCAGAATTAATTTAAAATGAAGTTTCATTACGTTATCTGGCTTTAAATTATGAACAGCTGATCTGGTTTTTAAAAAGCAAATCAGCTGCATTTAAGTTTATAGTAATTTTGCCGGGATGAACTTAATGGTTCTGATTAGTGGCCTTTGTTTTACATTTTTAGGGTCTGCAACAATTTGAATATACACATTGTGTAATTTTTTGTCCATTACCTCATTAACTGAAATTGAAGTAGTTTTCTGTAAATTGGAAGTGCCATTATCTATAAAATCACCTTTCCCGATCAATAAACCATTTTCTGAATCCAAGCGAATTTCGATTGTATAATTTCCGATTTGACCCTTTGAAATATTTTCTAGTTCAATATGGCTGATTGCTGAAAGATCTATCGGATTTACTTTAATCCAACCATTATTTTCAGGATAAACAAGGAAGCCACTAGTTGTAGAGTCCTTTAATCCAATTCTTGCTCTTTCAGTAAGCTCGCGGGCACCATATATATTGCTTCGCAGACTAACAGTAGCATCACTTGAAAGTGGTTTTAAACCTCTTGCTCCCTGGTCCGTATAACTAGCAAACAAACTGAAAACAGTATTTTCACTATCAGTAGTTTCTGCTGAAGGAATAATTTTTCCCTGAATTGGAAGTGTTGCTGTAGCTACTGCTTTGTTTTCTAGTGATAAAACCCATTGGGCAATTTTTTTGGAATCTGATTCACTCATGTTAGGGTGGGCTGACATCGCTACTTCTCCCCAAACTCCAGCACCACCTTTGATGATCTTTGCAGCCAAATAGCTAACTGCATTTGCATCTTTCTGATATTTTGCAGATACCTGAGTAAAGGATGGCCCTATAGATTTTTTATCAACCTGATGACATGACTGGCAATCTGATTTGAGCATCAGTGCCTGTCCTGCCTGAGTTTCAGAATAAACTTGATGTCCAAGGGCTGAACCCGCAAGGTCTGTACCTTTAATATAATTATTAGCTACATAAACAGTGCTTTTATTAACTACAGCACCCTGGTCACTCACCATTACCTGGTAATCAACTGGCCTTCCTGTAAAGTAAAAGCTACGGTTTCCTTTCAAGAGGATATCTACTTTAGGCCCTGCATTACCCGCTGTAACTTCAATTGAACTACTTTTTGAGCTTGCTTTTAGTTTGTCGGTTAACTGAACACTAACGGGGTATTCACCAGCTTTAGTATACGTATATTCGATGAATGCTTGTTTCGTAGTTTTCTTAATTCCATTGCCCAAATCCCAAAAATAACTTACTTCATCGCCATCCAGATCAATTGCATCAACTTTAGCAATAAGCT
>CAMDQV010000224.1 GCA_945906015.1 Pedobacter schmidteae
GAAATGATTCAGTATACATCAAGGAAGGAAAACTCTTACGTGAGTTTTTGGTTTATGATAAAAATGACTCAACCGGAATAGCAACAGGAGCTATTCGAAAAGTTGAATATTCCTTAAGAAACAATAGTTTGCAGTTTAAGGAAATTAAAGAGGAAAAGACAAGGGATAAAAAACAATAAACCTACAAATCATTATCCTCAAATTGTTTTTGAAGCCTTTCCAGGTTCTGTATCATGTCTTCCAATTTGGATTCCTCCCTTTTGATATAGATTCTCATCAATACAAAATAGCAAAGTGCAATCCATATAAAAGTGAATACAAAACCAACTAGGCTAACCCATAAAGGTGTCATAAATGAAATCTCAACAAAATAAAGTAAAAAGCCTGCCGTCAAAAATACAGTGTAGATGGAATAATTTCGAGTATTGAAAATATACCGATCATGTTTGTATTTCTTTAAATAGGTAATATAATCCTCGGGTTTATCAATCAGGTTATTATAATTGATTTTTCGGTAATTATCGATCAATACAACGATATAATAGATACAACAAGCAATAAATATGATCATGGCCAGATGAGTAGTCCACATTTTAAATGGACCGTTAATCCAGACATAGGTAATTACAGCAGTTGCAATTCCCATTCCAATCATTTCAATCAATAATTTGCTCGAAAGACCGTTTCTCGTCTTTCGTATCTTTTTTAATACATCTTCGTGACCGACTTTCGGCAGCGTTATCTGGTCGTGCCAGATACTTTTCAGTGCTTCAAAATCTTTCATTCCTATTATATAATTCAGTCAATTTTTGTTTAATTCGATGAATTTTTACCCTTAAATTTCCTTCAGATATTCCCGAAATAGAGGCAATTTCGGCATAAGGTACTTCATCAAGAACCATAGTGATTATAATACGCTCATTTTCTTCTAGTTGGGCAATACATTTATAGAGGGAAGAAACCTGCTCATTTTTCTCTGATATTTCTTCTCCTTTAGTTTCAATTATTTTGTCAGTAAGTTCATCTTTTGGATGCCTTTTTTCAATACGCAAGTGAGATAGACAGGTGTTTACCGCAATTCGGTATATCCAGGTGGATATTAAAGCCTGGTTTCTGAATTTATCAAGGTTTTGCCAAACCTTTAAAAAGGTTTCCTGCATCAGGTCATTTGCGGTTTCATCATCCCCCGTATAACCATAGCATAAATGATAAATCTTTTTGGAGTTAGCCTGAAAAATTTCTTTGAAAAGTGCTTCTTTGCTCAAACTCTTATTTTTGTTCTTAGATTAAAAATAACCTTCAATGTTACAAAAAATCACTTTTATTAACCCATTTGATCTGTTGTACAGCTTTTAGTATCAATGTTTCATACTCTTTCTGATAATCAAACTGTAAGTCTTCATGTAGTTTTGGTAGTAGTTTTGTTATTTTTTCGAACTGCCTGGTCAATAACCCTTGTAAAGGCTTGTGATTTGTGTTCAGATCAACATAAGTCATATAATTTGTGCAAAACCAAAGTGTAAGTTCTGTTTCAACCTGTTTTGAACCCGTATATTTTGAATAGCGATTGAGCAATCGAATAATTTTACGCAAACTTTTTGTACTATAAAAATAATGCTTTTGCAGGGTATTAAAATCGGCGATGAGGAAGGATTTTACATCTTCAGCATAGTTCATGGGTTCATTCGCATCAAAAAGCAGATAGGCAAGTAATTCCTTGTTCTCCTTTTTGTATTTTGCTAGTCTTAAGCAAATTTCTGTGAGTTCAGTAGCATTAAGCACTAATAGTACCTTTTTTAAATCACTTAATTTCTCTGGTTTCATCTTCTACTTACATTTGCTGGGTAAATCTAATTAATTACTTTTGTTCGATACGCTAACCAATATTATGAAATTTAAAAGTTTTGGTATAGTTGCATTAATTGCAATTACATTTTCTGCCCTACTTATATTCCTGGATCATTACATGATTGTTGATATTCCAGAAATAGCACTCCTATTTTCAAGATGGCTGGCTATTGCTGGTTTGTTTTTATATGGCTTTCAAAAAAAATCACTAACCACATGGATATTGATTTCTATGGTAGTAGGAGCCGAGATAGGTAATGATTTTCCGGAGCTTGGAATAAAACTTCAGGTATTAAGTAAGGTCTTTTTGAAAATGATTAAGACCATTATTGCTCCATTGCTTTTTGCAACCCTTGTTTATGGTATTGCAGGACACTCTGATTTAAAACAGGTTGGCCGTATGGGATGGAAGTCAATCCTTTATTTTGAAGTGGTTACAACAATAGCCTTGTTCATAGGTTTAGCTGCTATTAATATTTCTAAGGCAGGTATGGGAATCACACTTCCTCCTGGTGCTCATGAAGAACTCGAAAAGGTAGCTCCACAAACGTTTAATGATATTATTCTGCATATTTTTCCTGAGAATATTGCTAAGTCAATAGCTGAAGGGCAGGTGCTTCAGATTGTTATTTTCAGTATAATTTTTGGTATTGCACTTGCCATGGTTCGCGAAGATAAACGCCAGCCCATGTTACGAGCAACTGAAAGTCTGTCTGAAGTGATGTTTAAGTTCACTAACATCATCATGTATTTTGCACCAATTGGGGTTGGAGCAGCCATAGCTTATACTGTTGGACATATGGGCTTAGGGATATTATTGAACTTGTTGCAGCTATTAATGACGCTTTATGTGGCATTATTTGTCTTTTTGCTGGGTGTTTTATTACCTATTGCCCTGATTGTGGGCGTGCCAATAAAAAAATTCCTGAAAGCTATTGCAGAGCCCGTTTCTATTGCATTTGCAACCACCAGTTCAGAGGCAGCACTTCCAAGGGCAATGGAGGCAATGGAACGAATTGGCGTTCCTCGAAAAATTGTAGCATTTGTGATGCCAACCGGTTATAGTTTTAATTTGGATGGCACAACTCTTTATCTTTCGCTAGCATCAATATTTGTTGCACAGGCTGCAGGAATGTCTTTAACCTTTGGCCAGCAATTGCTGATTGTGTTTACCCTGATGTTAACCAGTAAAGGTGTTGCTGGAGTGCCAAGGGCTTCGCTGGTGATCCTCTTAGGAACTGCGGCATCATTTGGGATGCCTGTATGGCCAATCTTCATCATACTTGGAATTGATGAGTTGATGGATATGGCTAGAACATCTGTGAATGTTATTGGTAATTGTCTAGCAACGGTGGTCATTGCCAAATGGGAAGGAGAATTTCATCCTCCAGTTGATGATCTGCTAGCTCCTGATGAAAATAGAATACATAAACTAGAAAATCAGGTAGAAAAACATTGAAATCTATACTGAAATGATGGATATTTGTTTGTCGATATACTAATAAACATGAGTGATAGAGGAAAAAAGATATTTTTAGGCGTTTGTATCATAGCACCATTTCTTATTTATATGGTGTATTATTATTCCATAATGGTTAAGAATGCACCCTATAGGTTTTCTGATTTTGAATCATTAACATTTAAATACGGTCTTGGTGATAGCCTTGTGAATCAATACGATTCTAAAACTGGATATTACCAATATGTGAATAGCAGAGATTCTTTGGTAAAAACCAAGGTGAACCTCCGAAAGGATGATCTGTTATATCTTCATCGTAAGGCAGCAGAGTTAGGCTTCTGGAATTTTCCTGAAAATATTGAGAGAGAAACTGAAAATGGAAAGCCTACAAATACGCCGCATTATTATCTGGAGTATAATTACAAGAATAAGACCAAGCATATTCTTTTTGATGCAGCTTACAGAGATGATCCTAAATTAAACGATGCTGCAAAAACATTGATCACTGAGGTCAGCAATATGATCAATGATGTGAGGGATAGAGATATGAATTGAGATATGAGATATGAGATATGAGATGTGAGATGTGAATTGAGATGTGAGTATCAGACCCTCCGGTTACAATTGAAATTAGTTTTTCTTTCAAAGAATAAATTTCTATATTTGCACCTCATTTAAAAAAATATATTAATAATGTACGCAATAGTAAATATAGCCGGACAGCAATTCAAAGTTGCTAAAGACCAATATCTTTTTGTACACAGATTACAAGGAGATGAAGGCGCTAGTATTGAATTTGACAACGTATTATTAGCTGAGAATAATGGTAAATTTTCTATCGGTGCTGATGCATTGAAGGGAGCTAAAGTTACTGCTAAGATACTGTCACATTTAAAAGGTGATAAAGTGATCGTTTTCAAAAAGAAACGTCGTAAAGGTTACAAAAAGAAAAACGGACATCGTCAACAGTTCAC
>CAMDQV010000225.1 GCA_945906015.1 Pedobacter schmidteae
TTGGGTCTTAGCGTCTTTGCGAGAGTATATTTTTTAGACGTTTTGTCTCGCAGAGACATATATACGCGGTTTATTTAAAAGGTTTGTCTCGCAGAGACGCAAAGCGAGAACGATATCATGATTCATCCTTGCCTTTGGTCGGTGAAAACACCAACCAGGCGAGCAATAAGAATATAGAATTATTTTAGAACCAAAAAACAAATTATGAATAACTCGTTAAAAAAGGGACTGATGTTCCTTAGTATTCTGCTAATTAGCAGCCAAATATCCTATTCTCAGGAAACCTTATTTGAGTTTGGCACATCTACAAGTATGGATGCCGTGCTTTCCAAAGCCAAGGAGAAAGAAAATAAATTGAAATGGGTGAATGTCAATACAACAAAAGAAACCTGGAAACTAATGAAAGATGGTACGCTTTCTAATACAGGTCTACCCATTGGTGTAATACGTTCTGAAAAGCAATATGAAAATTTCATTTTACATGTAGAATGGAAGCATATGGAAGCTGGCGGTAATTCAGGAGTATTTGCCTGGAGCGGTGCCAAGCCTATTGGTACAAATCCACTACCAGATGGAGTAGAGATTCAAATGCTCGACCTGGAGTGGGTGGATCTCAACGTAAGAAATGGTGTCAAACCTCCAATTGCCTATGTTCATGGCGAACTTTTTGGAGTGCAGGGTGTAAGCACTATTGCGGATAATCCTCGGGGCGACAGAAGCAAGTCAATTGAAAACCGTGTAATAGGTAAGGGACAATGGAATACCTATGATGTTGTTTGTGTTGACGGTGTAATCAAACTATCTGTAAACGGTAAGTTTGTAAATGGGATAAGAAAATCTAGCCAGAAAAAAGGATACCTTTGTCTTGAATCTGAGGGTGCTCAAATATTTTACCGAAATCTTAAGGTTATTGAACTTGCACCCGGAGTAACTTCTGCAGCAGAAACCGCTGCATTATTGCCTTAATACTCTAAAACTTAGTTTCTGCTCCTAAAGCTATTTCTTATATTCGTATTTCAATCCATTCAATTTATCATAACATTGAATGGATTGACTATTGAAAAATTCTTTTTAATGAAGCATTACATTCTTCTTTTATTAATACTGATTGTTGGGGTTTGCTCAGCAATCAATACATCCAAAACAATTCTATTTTTTGCTACAAATAGCAATAGTCTAAATGCTGTTTTTCTTTTAATAATAGTTAGCTTTTTATTTCAAAAAATTACAACCAGTTCTGTTAAATTATACGCTTAATAATGCAAAGAATACATCTCATCATGCTCATGATGCTCAGCTCACAGGTTGTTCGGGCTCAATCTGCCGATCCGCAATATGCAATAATCATTAAAGGTGGCCATGTGATTGATCCTAAAAACAACATCAATGAATTAATGGATATTGCAATCAATAAAGTCGGTAAAATTGCCGCAGTTTTAAAAAATATTGATCCCAAAACAGCATCCAGGGTGGTCAATGCAAAGGGGTTATATGTTACCCCGGGCATTATTGACATGCACACGCATAATTTTGCAGGTACTGAGCCCGACAACTATCTAAGGAACAGTTATTATGCAAATCAGCCTGATGGATTTACCTTTCGCGTAGGAGTTACAACCGTTGTGGATGCAGGAAGTGCAGGCTGGAGGACATTTGAAAAATTTAAAGATCAGACCATCGACAGAGCGAGAACCCGGGTTTTAGCATTTCTAAATATTGTTGGTGAGGGAATGACCGGAGGGCCACCTGAACAAAATAATGCCGACATGGATGCACGTTTATCTGCTGATATGGCATTAAAGTATAATGACCTGATTGTAGGATTTAAAGTTGCACATTATAATAAACCAGATTGGGTGCCGATTGACCGCGCTATTGAAGCCGGAAAAATGGCAGGAAATATTCCAGTGATTGTTGATTTTGGCGGTAGTGGTCTTTCTCTAGAAGAGCTGACCATGAAAAAATTCCGTCCGGGCGATATTTATACCCATACCTATGGTGGCGGCGGTAAAGAGCGTGAAGCTATTACTGATCCCTTAACGGGCAAATTAAGACCCTTTGTTTTTGAAGCCAGGCAAAGAGGTGTGATTTGGGATGTGGGTCATGGCGCAGCAAGCTTTTCATTTAGTCATGCTATTCCGGCTACTAAAGCAGGTTTTTTTCCAGATGTAATTAGCACAGATCATCATGGGGGGAGCATGAATTCAGCAATGAAAGACATCCTCAATGTGATGAATAAATTTTTAACCCTTGGAATGGAAGTACCGGCAATCATTAACTCTGTAACCTGGAAACCTGCGCAGGTTATTCAGCGGGAGCAGCTTGGTAATCTGTCTGTAGGATCAGAGGGAGATGTTACGGTATTACGTATCCGCAAAGGGAAGTTTGGGGTGTTTGATCAAATGGGACAACGACTGGAAGGTAAGCAACGCTTTGAATGTGAGGTAACTGTTAAAGGCGGGCGGGTTTTTTATGACCTCAATGGTTTAACAAATCCGCTACCAAAAGTAGTTGGCGGACTGCCAAGCCTATAGTATTATTGAATATGAAAAGAAGAGAATTAATTAAAGGCTTGAGTGTTTTACCCTTAGCAGGCGCAGTTTCAGAATCTGCTTTCGGGGCTGTTTCTGCAATGCCGCATAAATCCAGAAAAAGCATTTACGAAGCCATAGGGGTTAGGCCGCTGATCAATGCAAGAGGTACAGTTACCGTAGTTGGAGCAAGTCAGATCATGCCCGAAGTTCAGCAGGCTATGGATGATGCAGTTCGCGAATACGTTCAGATTGATGAGTTAATGGATGCCGTTGGCGAACGCCTAGGGAAATTAACTGGGGCCGAATTTGCTTATGTCAGTTGCGGCGCATCGGCTGCAATAACTGCAGGTACTGCTGGATGCGTTACAGGTGGCGATCCGGATAAACTTTGGATGATACCTGACCTTAGTGGGATGAAGGATGAAGTGATTATTCCTGCCTATTCTCGTTCAGCTTATGATGCTGCGGCTAAAGCTGTGGGGGTCAAAATGGTGGAGGTTTCTACTATGGAAGACCTGAAGCTTGCTATTGGTCCGCAAACTGCTATGATTCTTGTTCTTGCTGGATCTGGTTCCGAGAATGGACCTTTGTCCATACAAGAAATATCTTCTGTTGCTAAACCACTGGGTGTTCCTATTTTGGTTGATGCGGCTGCCGAAGGTTTAGAAGTTCCAAATCCTCATCTATCGCAGGGGGCTGATCTTGTAGCATATAGTGGGGGTAAATATCTCCGCGGACCGCAATGTGCCGGATTATTAATTGGTCGTAAAGATCTGATCATTGCTTCACGTATCAATGCGGGTCCTCATCATGGATTTGGCCGTGGTTTTAAAGTAGGCAGAGAAGAAATTATGGGCATGTTAGCCGCCGTAGAAATGTGGTTTAAGCGTGATCATTCAGGCGAATGGAAGACCTGGGTATCCTGGGGCAACCACATCCAGAAGCGTCTTTCAACTATTCCAGGAATAAGTATGGAACTGATTGAGCCAAAGGCCCGTTCAAACCGCGCACCTTCTTTGAATGTGAAGTGGGATCAATCGGTTATCCCATTGACAGGAGAGGATATGGAAAAACTTTTATGGGATGGAAATCCGCGGATCGCAGTTAGCGGAGCCGGAAGTTTTTTGCCTTTCCCTCCAAACCTCCAACCTAATATCAGTATATCCACAACATCGCTTCAAGCCGGTGATGAAAAGATTATTGCCGAACGCCTGTTTATTATTTTTTCTAACCCACCGATGATTAAAAGAGCTACTGGAGCAGCAGCGTTTAACCTGAGCGGGCAGTGGGATTTGAAAATGAAGTTCTCTGCCAGTACAGTAGATCAGACCTTGATTATTGAGCAGAAAGACACAAGTTTGATAGGAACACATATTGCAAGTATCGGATCTCGCGATCTGGATGGAACCCTGCATGGAAGTGAGGTAACCATTAGGAGTTCCTATACAAAAGATGGTGTACGCATCAATTTTTCTTTTACCGGAACAACGGATGGAAATACGATGCAGGGTAGGGTGAGCCTGAGCGAGTATGGCGATGCGGAGTGGACTGCAAAACGTCATAATTACCGACCTGCAGGTTCTCCAAGATCTCGAGGATAATGCAAGAAAAAGAGTACGTTATTCCAGAAATTAATTAAGATGGCAGGTTTACGAGTGTTTTTGGTCCTTATTTCTGTTGGTTTCAGTTTATTTAGTGGCACCAATAAGTTTGTGCAACAGCCATGGAAAGCCCCGGTTTGG
>CAMDQV010000226.1 GCA_945906015.1 Pedobacter schmidteae
CAGCTAGATAGATGCTGATCGCATATAAAAACATGGGAATGATGGCAGGGAGGCGTGTTGTAAATTCTGAGTAGTTGCCCGTTAAAAGATAAAATGCTGCAAGGATCCAGTTGTAAAGTGGTGGTTTATTGTAATAATATTCTGCACCCACCGTGGGTACTGAAAAATTCTTGCTGATGATCATTTCAAGAGCCACATTAGCCCTTGTAGGTTCATCGGCAAAGAGTGGAAAGAGTCCGAGATTGATTAAAAAAGGGGGGATTGATAATAGAATAAGTACAAAGAACGTTTGGCCCGGGTATTTGATCAGAAAATTTTCCAGTTTTTGAATCATTGATGGCAAAGATATAAAAGCAAAAGAGAGATTTGAAAATCAAACCGCTCTTTTCAATGTTAATCATATTGGTGTATACTAGCCTGAATAATACCTGCCAAGGAGATGAAATTTGTGATGTCAAGATCCTGATCTAAAAATAGGAGGTATAAGCTGCTGCCGGTCTATTAATGAACAAACAGGTTGGACCTTTTATGGTATTAATTATTGATTTTGTACATTCAACGGGTAGGGCGAGGTATCTATGAATCTTCCTAAGCGTACTGTTTTTGGAAATCGGGATCAGGACAATAAATTCTTCCAGCTCACCAATTTATCCAGTATAGTATCTAGATTGTCAGCATTTACACGTTCTTGATCCATGCTGTCTCTATGCCTGATGGTAACGGTATTGTCTTCAAGTGTCTGATGATCAACCGTGATACAAACCGGTGTTCCAATGGCGTCTTGTCTGCGGTATCTTTTTCCGATTGAATCTTTTTCATCATACTGTAAATTGAAATCTAGTTTCATAAGGTCCATAATCTCACGTGCTTTTTCTGGTAATCCGTCTTTTTTAGTTAGCGGGAATACAGAAGCCTTTACAGGAGCAAGGCATGGGTGTAAGTGTAATACAGTTCTTGAATCCTGTTTTTCTTCATTACTCAGATCTTGCTCTTGGTAAGCATTGCAAATGGTGAGTAGAAACATTCGATCTAAACCTATTGAAGTTTCAATCACATATGGAATATAATTCTTGTTTTCAACGGTGTCGAAATATTGAAGCTTTTTTCCAGAGAATTTTTCATGCTGGCTCAGATCAAAATCTGTGCGACTGTGAATTCCTTCAACCTCTTTAAATCCAAATGGGAATTCAAATTCTATATCTACAGCGGCATTTGCATAATGTGCAAGCTTTACATGGTCGTGAAATCGATATTTTTCGGCAGGGGTACCTGTTGCAAGGTGCCATTTTAGTCTTGATTCTTTCCAATGTGCATACCATTCCATTTCTGTACCTGGCTTCACAAAGAATTGCATCTCCATTTGTTCAAATTCACGCATACGCATGATAAATTGCCTGGCTATTACCTCGTTTCTAAAGGCCTTACCTATCTGTGCAATGCCAAATGGAATACGCATGCGGCCTGATTTTTGAACATTAAGAAAGTTCACAAATATGCCCTGGGCAGTTTCTGGACGTAGATATACTTCGTCAGATCCTTCAGCCATCGCACCCATTTGGGTCGAAAACATCAGATTAAACTGCCTCACATCTGTCCAATTTCTTGTTCCTGAAACCGGGCAAACAATTTCATGCTGTTCAATCAGCTCCTTTAATTGACTTAGATCATCTGCAGCTAATGCTGCATCCATATCGGCTTGTAATTGAGTAGCTTTTTCTGATTTGCCGTCTTTAATATAACGTGCTATTTTATCTTCAATAAGATTATCTGCACGGTAACGTTTTTTGGAATCCTTATTATCGATCATCGGATCAGCAAAGCCGTCGACATGCCCGCTTGCTTTCCAGATCTTGGGATGCATGAAAATAGCTGAATCGATACCAACAATATTTTCATTCAGCTGCACCATACTTTTCCACCAGTAGGTCTTAATGTTATTCTTTAATTCAGACCCAAGTTGCCCGTAATCATATACGGCACTTAAACCATCATATATTTCACTAGAAGGAAATACAAAACCATATTCCTTAGCGTGAGAAACTACATTCTTAAAAAGTTCTTCGTTGTTTTTGCTCATAACACTGCAAAGATAGTATTGGAAATTAATTTTCCTCTGTTTAGTGATACGTTTTAGATTTTATTGTCAAATCCATTTAAAACGCAGCTAAATCTCCTAAATTTTGATGGTATCCTTTAATTTGAAACAAGCGGAGTTCCATTTACTCATTTACTCATTTGCTAATTTACTCATTTTCTAATTTTCTCATTTACGCATTCTAAATACTAACTTTACAGCATGAGCATTGAAGTAGCAGATCTGTGTAAAACCTATGGAAATCAAAAAGCAATTGATGGAATCTCTTTTAAGGCTCTTCCTGGCAGCGTTCTTGGGTTTTTAGGTCCTAATGGTGCCGGAAAATCTACTACAATGAAGATTTTGACTTGCTTTATTCCTCAAACATCAGGAACTGCCCATATTTGTGGTTTTGATGCCAGAACAGATTCAATGGAAGTTAGACGTCATATCGGATACCTACCTGAACATAATCCGCTTTATTTGGATATGTATGTAAGAGAAACTCTTGCCTTTATTGGAGCTATTCAAAAAATTGATCAAACTGAAAAACGGATCAATGATGTAATTGAACGATGCGGGCTGGGTGATGAACAGAATAAGAAGCTTGGAGCCTTATCAAAAGGATATCGCCAGAGAGTAGGACTAGCTCAAGCGATTCTTGCTGATCCGAAAGTCCTGATTTTGGATGAACCTACATCCGGACTTGATCCGAATCAGGTAATTGCTATCCGAGCCTTGATCAAAGATCTTTCTAAAATAAAAACAGTTGTACTTTCTACGCATATTATGCAGGAGGTAGATGCAATTTGTGAACAGGTTATTATCATCAACAAGGGTAAAATAGTTGCCGACGATACCTTAAAGGGTCTCAGGTTAAAGCATAACAATAAAAGTTTGGAGAACATCTTTATTGAACTTACTGGTTCACATGTCAACCAAGCTCAAATTATTTAGTTAAAATTGTTCAGCGTATTATAAATCAAATCAAGCTAAGTGATTAGTATCCTTTTTAAAGAAATTTCCGGGTTTTTTACTTCATGGGTTGCCTATTTGATTATGGCCGCATTTATGCTAGTAACAGGCCTTTTCCTTTGGGTTTTTCCCGATTCCAGTATTCTGGATTACGGCTATGCTGGTTTAGATAGTTTTTTCAATATCGCTCCCTATTTATTTATTTTTCTGGTTCCTGCAATAACTATGCGTGCTATTGCAGAGGAGAAAAAAGATGGAACATTTGAGCTTTTGGCAACTCGCCCGCTCAGCGACTGGGATATTTTATTTGGTAAATTCCTTGCTTGTTTGGTAATTGTTTTGCTAACCCTTTTGCCAACGCTCATTTATTACTTTAGCATATATCATTTAGGAATAACTAGGGGTAATATAGATACAGGCGCAGTGATTGGTTCATATATTGGCTTGGTTTTACTAGGATCAGCATTTACTTCAATCGGCCTATTTACCTCCTCCTTAAGTAATAATCAGATTATCGCATTTACTGTTGCCGTATTTCTTTGTTTTTTTTCATTTAGTGGATTCGACTCCATTAGCTCCATAATTTCTTTGCAAAGAATTGCAAGTTTTTTGACTGAATTAGGAATTAATCAGCATTATCAATCAGTTAGCAGAGGTGTTCTTGATACACGTGATTTGATCTATTTTCTGAGTTTTACAGCTTTATTTTTGTTTTTATCCAAAACAATACTGGGGGCTAGGAAATGGTAAATAGCAGGAAAAAAGACTTGACCAGACTGGCTATTATTCTCGCCGGTATCCTACTAATCAATTTTGCAGCATCCCTAATTTTTACTCGCTTTGATTTTACAGCTGAAAAGCGATATACACTTTCGCCAATCACTAAAAATATTCTTGCTGGCTTGCAAGACCAGGTTCAAATAACGGTTTATCTGGAAGGAGATTTTCCGGCTGGATTTAACCGATTAAGAAACGCTACGAATGATCTTTTGCGCGATTTTGATTCGTATGCAGGCGGCAAATTGCAGTTTGATTTTGTGAACCCGATTACTGGTGATCAAAAATCTCAGGAAGAATCTTACCAGCGATTGATAGAATTAGGTATTGAGCCTACTAATTTGAGTGTGAAAACTGAAGGCGGGATGTCGCAAAAAATAATTTTCCCTGCTGCATTGATTACCTATAAAGGCATTCAGATTCCTGTAAAACTT
>CAMDQV010000227.1 GCA_945906015.1 Pedobacter schmidteae
CACTTCTTCAATTTGCTTTATTAGATGATTTAATTCTTCAACTGATAAATAATTTAAATTCCTTGATATTATTAATTGCGTTTCCAGTTCATAGGATGATGCATGAGCAATTGACAAAAACTGGATAAACTCTTTATCTGAATTTCGCCCGGCACCCTCAGCTATATTAGAAGGAATTGAAACTGCAGATCGATTTATTTGAGAGACTAAGCCAAATTTTTCACCCTGAGGAAAAGAACGAGTCAATAAATATACGGAGGTGACTAAGTCAATTGACTTTTGCCACAATTTCAACTCCTTATATTTATGCATTTCTGAAAATATTGACCGATCTCATGTCTAACTACTTAGCACTAACTACTATATACTAACTACTATATACTAAATACTAACTACTCACTCCTAATTCCTCAACGCCTTCCCTTTTGTCAGAATACTCTGAATACGCTCTAAGGTTTTCTTTTCTCCACAAAGTGAAAGGAAAACTTCTCTTTCAAGATCAAGTAAATATTGTTCAGAAACCAGCGTCGGCTGTGATAAATTACCACCACACAAAACATAACCTAACTTTTCGGAGATCTTTTTATCATGCTCCGAAATAAAGTTTCCGGCCAACATGGAGTTAGCTCCGGCATATACAATACCCATTCCTTGCTTACCCAAAACGCGAATATCCTTGCGTCTTAGGGGTTGGCTATATCCATTATCAGCTAGTTCAATGGCTTTATTTTTGGCATCAATAATCAATCTGCTGCGGTTCATGGTGATACTGTATTTATCTTTTTGAAGATATCCCAGTTCTGCTGCTTCAACTCCAGAAGTTGAAACCTTTGCTTGCCCGATTGTTAAAAAGCGATCTCTAAGAGCAGCCTGCTCTATTTGACCATCTTTGAATTCATCAGAAAGACGAAGAGCAAATTCTTTTGTTCCTCCGCCACCGGGTATCAATCCAACACCAAATTCAACAAGACCCATATAAGTTTCTGCATTGGTTTGCACATAATCTGCATGAAGGCATAATTCGCAACCACCACCTAAGGTTAAATTATGGGCAGCTGCAACAACCGGAATACTGGAATAACGCATCCGCATCATCGTGTTTTGAAACATCCTGATAGCCATATTGATCTCGTCCCAATCCTGCTCTACAGCAGCCATGAATATCATCCCAATATTAGCGCCTGCTGAAAAATTGGCCCCATCATTACCAATCACCAAGCCTCTATAATCTTTTTCAGCAAGATCTATAGCTTTATTCATTCCCTGAATCACTTCGCCTCCTATGGTATTCATTTTTGTATGAATCTCAAGATTAAGAATGCCATCACCTAGATCAGTAATTGTGGTTCCTGAATTTTTCCAAATGGTATGTGTTGGGCGAATATTATCTAAAATAATAAAGGCTTCAGAGCCAGGAACTGATTGATATGATTTTGAAGGAATATCATAATACTTTTTAACACCATTCTCTACCACATAAAATGACTCATGGCCGGCAGCAAGCATTTCATGTACCCAAGAAGCTGCTTCATTGCCATATTTCTTCATTCCCTCTACCGCATTTCTGATTCCAAGTGAATCCCATACTTCAAATGGGCCAAGTTCCCATCCAAAGCCAGTACGCATGGCATCATCAATTCGGTACAGTTCATCCGAAATTTCTGGTATACGATCTGAAACATATTCAAAAAGACCAAAAAATGAGGTTCTAAAGAACTCTCCAGCCTTATCCGTACCCTTTGAAAACACCTTCATTCGTTCGCGCAAATTATCAACCAGCTTGGTTGCTTGGAGCGTAGATGAATTTATTTTTTGCTGGGCTTTATATTCAAATGTGTTAAGATCAAGGGCAAGAATTTCAGATCTTCCATCTGCACCCTTAATTTTCTTATAAAATCCTTGCTTTGATTTATCTCCAAGCCACTTGTTTTCCTGCATTTTTTTAACGTACTCAGGAAGTTCAAACAGCTTATGGGCTTTATCATCAGGAAGATTATTGAATAATCCAGCAGCAACATTGATCATTGTATCCAAACCAACAACATCTGTGGTGCGGAAAGTAGCCGATTTAGGCCTGCCTAGAGCAGGGCCGGTATATTTATCAACCTCCTCTACTGAAAGATCCATCTTTTTAACTAGATGTAGCAAGGCCATGATAGCATATACACCTACCCTGTTTGCAATAAATGCAGGCGTATCTTTACACAGAACAGTGGTTTTTCCAAGAAATTTATCACCATAATGCATTAAAAAATCAATGATTTCAGGCTTTGTTTCAGGAGTAGGAATTATTTCAAGAAGACGAAGGTAACGTGGGGGATTAAAGAAGTGTGTTCCGCAAAAATGAGTTCTGAAATCTTCAGATCTGCCTTTGGCCATTAAATGAATTGGAATTCCAGAAGTGTTTGAACTGATTAGGGTTCCCGGGGTTCTGAATTTTTCAACCTGATCATAAACCAGCTTTTTAATATCCAGTTGTTCAACAACTACCTCAATTACCCAGTCGCATGCAGCAATATCCTTCATGTTGTCATCAAAGTTGCCAGTGCTGATATGATTAACAACTCGTTTAGAAAATACCGCTGAAGGATTCGATTTCAAGGTACTGTCTAGAGCGGCATTAACTATGCGGTTGCGAACATTTTTATTGGTGATATCAAGCCCCAAAGCAAGCTCTTGGGGAGTTGGTTCAGTTGGAACTATATCTAGAAGAAGCACTTCAAGGCCAATGTTGGCAAAGTGACAAGCTATCCGCGACCCCATTATTCCCGAACCCAATACTACAACTTTTCTAATGACTCGTTTCATTTTAATAAATTTCCAGTTTCACTACCCGGAAGTTTCCGGGTAGCAAATCTGGGGTTTATAATCAGTGGTTAGTTGATTTATTTTACTTAAGGTTTTTATAAATTGAAGTCTCTCCTTATCGGATATATGTATATTTAGGTATTCATTAAATGAACGAACCACATCTTTAGCAATCTCTCGTTTTTCTTTTCCGAAAGGAGTTAAAAATATCTTAACCGATCTCTTATCATTTAAATCCGTTTCCCTGAATATCAATCCCAATTCCTCCATGCTCTTGAGCATCCTCGAAAGGCTTGTTGACTTTACTCCCGACAAGGCCGCGATCTGAGAAACAGCGGTACCTTCTTGATGAATATTAATCAACATGTAGCCCAGTGCTTGCGTAATTCCAAAATCGGATGCGATCTGATTATATCTATTAGCAACAGTTTGCCATACAATCTTTAGAAAATAATCTACGGTTTCTTCAGGCTTCATTCAAAATTACTATGCAAGCATAACAAATCTATTAAATAGAATTTTAAATAACAAGCGTTTAAGCATAATTATTTTAGATTTTGAAAGCATCTTGAATAAATATTAAGCTTAGCTTTGAAAAGAGATGAAAAAAAATAAATTAGTTGCTCTTATTATAGCTGTAATTGCAATTATGGCAATGCTTTGGACTGTTTTAAACGAGCCTGGTATTAAAGGTTTAAAAGGCAATCTGAAGGAGACGGCATTTATCCGAAACGAGCAAAATACCGGGCCCGTAATCAGAATCTATGCCGTTAGCGTTGATCAAGAAAACTGGATAGATATAGAACAATATGGCAATTATATGCCTCATAACAAATATGGAACAACCCGCGTTTATTTCTTTTTGAGCAATAAGTCCTATACAGGAAAATTAGAACTCGCAGGAAGTAATATTGAGGAAGAATATAAACAAGGCTGCATTGCTTTATATGAAAAGAACGGCATGAGCCAGTCATCACTAGTCAAATATCCTTTCAGAGATTAATTTTCAAGAAAAAATAGTTTCTTAATTGTAAATGAAAAATAAAGGCCTTAGAATACTATTAATTTTTTACTTACCGCGGCAAAGGGAGAAAAACTAATTGATAGTATCGGGCTTTAAAAATCAGGTATTACCAACCCAGTTTTGTATCATCTCCCCTTATATCTGCACCGCCTTCGTAATAACCCCATTGCGTTTTCAAGATTGCATCAACGCGCCCTATGGCTCTTCTTTCTCTGAACTTATAGCCTTTTATTTTAAGTTTGGTTCTTACCAAACTATCCATTCCGCCCTTTTCAACCACAACCTCATCAGGGAGCCATTGATGGTGAAACCGTTTTGCATTGACGGCACTTTGCATGCCCATATCAAATTCAATGGTATTCAAGATAGTTTGAAAAACAGAGGTAATAATTGTTGAACCTCCCGGTGTACCTAATACCATAAAC
>CAMDQV010000228.1 GCA_945906015.1 Pedobacter schmidteae
TCACTTCAATATTTAATTTAAAATCGCCCATCAGGTTGAACTGACGCAGAAAAGAGATTACAGTTGCAGCATCATAATCGTACTGATGCTTACTTGGCTCGCACGGTTTAGGTTCAATAAAGAAAGTACCTTTAAACCCTTGCTTCCGGGCATAATCTTTTACCATATGCAGAAATTGTGCTAGGTGTTCCTGCTCGCGCTTCATATTGGTATTCAGCAAACTCATATAGCCTTCTCTGCCACCCCAGAATACGTAGTTTTCACCACCCAGGGTGATGGTCGCATCAACAGCTGCCTTAACCTGTGCCCCTGCATGACTCAGCACATGAAAATCAGGGTTTGTAGAAGCTCCATTCATGTATCGGCGATGCGAAAAAAGGTTGGCAGTTCCCCAAAGTAATTTTACGCCACTGGCTTCCTGCTTTTGCTTTGCGTATTCGGTAATTGCTTGCAAACGGCGTTCATTTTCTGCGATATCGTTTCCATAATCCACCACGTCTACATCGTGGAAGCAATAGAATGGAAGATTCATTTTGGTTATAAATTCAAAAGCCGCATCCATTTTATCCTTAGCACGCTCTACCGCATCGGTTTTTGAATTCCATGGGAAAATATGGGTTGGTTCGCCAAAAGGATCAGCACCATTACCAACAAAAGAATGCCAGTAAGCGCAGGCAAAACGCAACGTTTCCTTCATTGACTTACCTGCTATGATACGGTTTTCATCGTACCAGCGGAATGCTAATGGGTTATCAGATTCGGGGCCTTCGTACGCGATCTGGCCAATCCCTTTGAAAAATTCTTTATCTCCTGTGATAATGCTTGACATATTTGTTTGTTTGTAAATAGGTAAAAAACTTATCCCGCATTACGCGAATTGGATGAAAGTTTTGGTCTTCAAATTTATATAATTTTTTGAATTGGTCAAGAAGAGGATTTGGGATTATGGAAAAAATGGTGGGTATTAGTTGGCTTAGGTTTTCATTTGTCTTTGCGAGGAGGCATGACGAAGCAATCTCATGATTTGAATCAATTGCTATTTGAGATTGCCGCGCTGTGCGCTAGCGCACGCGTGCCGCGTGTGCTTTTTAATTCCAAAAAATCACTGCCATTCTATACGTTAAAACGAGATTGCATGACGTATATTTAGTGCAACGAAAAAAAGCCACAATGAAAATCATCCTATCCCTGATTCTGCTATTTTCTATTACATTACAACTCCATGCACAAAGGCCAGCATCTACAAATTATGACGAGTCGAAAGTGCCTGAATATACATTGCCATCAGTTTTAACAACAAGCACCGGGAAAAAAATAAGCTCAAGCAAATCATGGGAAAAAGCCAGACGCCCGGAAATACTGAATCTTTTTGCTGAAAATATTTACGGACAGATGCCACTCAAATATGATAGAATCACTTACTCCATCATTCAAGAGGACAGCAACAGCATGAGTGGGAAAGCACACTTGAAGGAAGTGCTGATCGAAGTTTTCAAGCAGAATAAGAGCGTGAAAATTAACCTGACCCTGTTTATTCCAAATCAAAAAACCAGACCTGTACCTGTATTTTTACTGATCAACAACCGTCCAAAAGAGAATACTGATCCCAGCCGTACAGTACTAAGCGAATTTTGGCCGGCAGAGGTATTGATTGAAGGAGGCTATGCAATAGCAGCCTTTCAGGTAAATGACCTGGCACCCGACAATAAGGAGACTTTTATGAATGGAGCCTTGCAATTATATCCTGAGCAGCTAATTGCAGACAATGGAATGCGGGCAATCGGTGCATGGGCATGGGGAGCAAGTAGGGTGATGGATTATTTTGAAACAGACCCGCAGCTGGATAAAAAACGAGTAGCCATAACCGGACATTCCAGAGGAGGAAAAGCATCTTTATGGGCGGCAGCGAACGATCAGCGGTTTGCGCTCTGCATCAGCAACTGCTCCGGGAACTCTGGTGCTGCACTGGCAAGAAGGCAATTTGGTGAACGAATAAAAGTGATTAATACTTCTTTCCCTCATTGGTTTAACACCAACTATAAAAAATACAATGAGCATGAAGATCAGCTTCCTATAGATCAACATATGCTAATATCTTTGATCGCTCCCAGGGCGGTTTATGCAACAAACGCATCCCAAGATCTATGGGCAGATCCGAAAGGCACCTTTTTATCTCTAAAAAATGCGGAAAACGTTTATGGCTTATATGGCTTGAAATCTGCATTGCCACAGGCTCAACCGGCATTGAATTCTCCAATTATTGAATCGCCTCTGGCCTATCATAACCGCGAAGGAAAGCATGATTTAACAGTATATGACTGGAAGCAATTTATACGATTTGCAGATTATCATTACAATAAAAGATAGCATTAGCTAGCGCACGCGTGCCGCGTGTACTCTAATACAAGCAGAAAAACACTATAAATGCATCTCCAACAGTTTCTTCCATTCCTGATAAACAACATCGTATTCTGAAACCCTTTTCGGTTCCACAATCTTCAAAGCTCTCACATTGCTGAATGCATTTTCTGCGGTGAATTCACCTTTTCCAATACCGGCGCCAATGGCCGCACCAATACTGCCTTCATTGCTATGCAGCTCAAGAGGTACCCCACATGAATTAACAAAAGCTTCGATAAAAAGTTCGCTGGAGAACATGCTTGAATGCCCTGCACGAATCAGGCTGGGGTTCATTCCATTCTCGCGCATAATATCCAAACCATACCGAAAAGCAAAGGCAATTCCTTCTTGCACTGCCCTAAAAATATGTGGTGCACTGTGAATATTCAGGTCGATATGATGAAAATGGGCCCTAATATTTCGATTATTAAGCATGCGTTCTGCTCCATTGCCAAAAGGAAGAATCTTCAAACCCTGACTTCCAACAGGAATCTTAGCCGCCTCCGCATTCATGGTACTATAGCTACTACCTGATGCCACAACATCCTTTATCCAACGGTTCAAAATCCCTGTTCCATTGATACAAAGTAAAACCCCAAGGCGTTTTAAATCTGTGGTATAATTAACATGAGCAAAGGTGTTTATTCTTGATTTTGGATCATAGGTTAACTCATCCGAAACGCCATAAATAACTCCTGAAGTTCCACCGCTAGCAGCAACCTCTCCAGGGTTTAAAACATTCAGAGAAAGTGCATTGTTGGGCTGATCACCCGATTTATAGGTTACCACTGTACCGGGGTGAAGCGAAAGTTTAGCCGCTACGGCCTGATCAAGCTGACCATGCTCTGAAAATACAGGAAGAATTTTGGGAATAATGTCCGTATCAAATCCATAATGTCTAAAAACATCTTTGGAGAGTTCATTCTTCTTAAAATCCCAAAATATTCCTTCAGAAAGTGCCGAAATACTGGTACCTATCTCACCTGTGAGCTTCATTGCAATAAAATCGCCAGGAAGCATTACCTTATCTATTTTCTCAAAAACATCCGGTTCATTTTGCTTGACCCATGCCAGTTTAGAAGCCGTAAAATTACCTGGAGAATTCAATAGGTCTGAAAGGCATTTTTCTTTACCAATAATTTCAAAAGCATTATTACCAATTTCAACCGCTCTGCTATCGCACCAAATAATAGAATTCCTAATCACCTTTTGCTGCTTATCGACCAGCACAAGTCCGTGCATCTGATAAGCAATTCCAATAGCTCCAATTTTAGCAGGATCATATACTTTTAAAGCATGAGCTTTGAGAATCGCCTGTTGTATATTTTCCCACCATAAATCAGGCGATTGCTCGGCCCAACCAGCTTGTTCCGCAATAATTATTGTTTCGGTGTCTGGATATTGTACTGTGCAAAGACTCTTCTGTGTAGCAGAATCAATAACTGAAACTTTGATGGATGATGTGCCGAGGTCTATTCCTAGTAAAAGCATATGGTGTGTTGTCTGTTATCTGTTGTCTGTTATCTGTTATCTGTTATCTGAGGTAAGAAGTCTGATAACTGACGATCGATAATTGACAACTCTTTTTTACCCGCTTTGTCTGATAACTGATAACTGACAACTGACAACATTCTCTTAACTTATATTAATTTCCGATACGTCCTCAACCACAAATCCGGCATTTCACCAGAATTTGCAAGCTGATAATCTTCATAGCGGCAGGGTACCAGATGATGCCTTGCATTCCTAGACGATCCTGTAGGATAAGGAACCTGCATCCACCAACGGTCAGATTTTTTACTCTTC
>CAMDQV010000229.1 GCA_945906015.1 Pedobacter schmidteae
TGCTGGCATTATTTAATAGTTTTCTTAGAGGAATTTCTAGTGCTTTATTTTTAGAATCGACAATCAGTTGCTGGGCCTTGTTACGAACCCATCCATTTGAATGATCTAATAGCTTAATTAAACCTCCAGAATTATTGGGAATACTCAACCTCCCTATCTTTTTACCATTGGGAACTATTTTATAAATCCGACCATAATTAATTGGCTTAGAGAGGTTTCTTAACTTGATTTGGCCTCTTAAATACGGGGTTAAATAGATTTCATGCTGAATAATTCCTCGGTACATATCTACTACATACAGCGCTCCGTCGGGTCCTACAGACAAATTCACAGGTCTGAACCGTTCATCGGTACTTGCTAAAAATTCATGGCCTTTATAGGCCTGTTTCCCAGTAACTGTATAGCCTGTATTAATCAAGATATTCCGCTTAATGAGATTTGCAGAGGGTTCAGCAACAAACGCATTTCCATAATAATCTTCACCAAATAAGGTGCTATTGAAAATTACTGGTCCGCATGCCGCTGTAAAATTAACCAAACGTAGGCTGCTGTCAAGAATTCCAGCCATATATGCCCGGTTCACACCCGGAGTCTGCCTGATAGGATACACTTTATTATTCTTGATAATACTTTCCGAAAATCCGGCTACTCTTTGCTGATTTTCATTGGATGCCCCTAAACCTGGACTAAAATAATCTCCTTGAAGATTTTCAGAATTGTTATTATAAAAAATCCGGCCTTGATCATCCTGAGTGATACCCCATTGCCCGCGGAAATGAGTTCTTTCAATAAGCCATTTACCATCTTTCTTTCTGTAGCGTTTGCCTGATTTGGCATTGTATATCCAGTTATCCAAAGCCCTGAACAATCCATTGGGCTGGTGTTCTACATTTCCACCTTCAGCATAGGCCGCATCAACTAATACTTTACGAACAGGTTTATCATTAACAATTTCATAGAACCATAAATTTGGTGATTCGGCAACCAGAATACCATTTTCAAAAAGACTAATAGCACGAGGCAAGATAAGCGAATCCAAAAATATCTTCCTTTCATCCATCTTTCCATCCCTATTTTTATCGCTAAGAATCACAATCTTACCTGTTGGCAGATTCTCGCCAGTACCCAAAGTGTCTGGCATATAATTTTCCATTTCAACAATCCAGATACGACCATTATGATCAAAACTCATAGCAACTGGCGAGTTAAGAAGTGGCTCCTCAGCTACAATCTGAATATTGAAACCTTGTTCCAGTTTCATTTTTTTGATAGATTCAGCAGCAGAAAGTACCGGCGATTTAGAAAATTCATCTCTGAGACCAATTGTATCAGCAAATCCATTCAAAAATTCTGATCCATGGAATCTACCCCCGCTGATTAGCTGCAGAAATAAAATTAACAGGAGAGGAATTGAAAAAAGAATTGCCTTCATATATTATCAGCGTAATTAGTATAATTTAAAAAATGTCAAGATCGCCCTGATTTCTTAAAAGGGCTGTATAGGCATTAGCAAAAGACTCTTGCCTTTTTTTACCACTAATACTGATACTAATTTTTTTAAGTAAGAACTCCAGTTCAATACGTAATGTGGTGAAAATACTTCTTGGTTTTTTCTGATTGATAAAAGTATTGAACCTGGATACCTCCGGCTCAATCATGGAAACCTTATCGCTCAGTACTTCATACCCTTCTGATTGAACCAGAAAGCGTAAAGAGGAAGGGGTGTACATATTAATATGACCATAATTCAAAAAATGTTTCATCCTTTTATCTATACCATATCGGTAATCGCAAGGAACCTCAATGATTAAGAATTTTGAAACACGCTTTATCTCACGCAATAACATCCTTTCAAATTCAACATGCTCCAGTACATGAGATAATATGACCAGGTCGATTTCATTATCCTTAAACGGGATATGATATCCATCAAAAATAGTAACTGAGCTTAGATTTTTAAGTCCAAGTTTTTTAATCTGATCAACCCCACTTTGAGATATTTCGAGTGCATGCATTTCAGCAAAGGTATTCCATTCAGAAAGATGCCTTAAAATACTTCCATCGCCTGCACCTACTTCCAGAACTTTTTTAAAGTCATGCCCCTTGCTTACATCAATAATATTGTTTGCCTTGTATCGGGCACCCAGCATGCGCCATTGCTCATCACGCCCAAGATAAAATTCATCATAAGCATTTTTTACATCCGCACTTACTATTTCATTAGCCATTTTAAATATCTAGGCAGTTTTCAGCTCTATAAAATACCGAAGTAGACTTACGATAAAACAGGCCCGGTGAGATTCCGCTAAATGATAACTCTTTAAATCCTTCCTTTTGAAAGAAACTGATGGCTTCAGTATAATTTTCCATTTGTGAATCATCAAGAACAACCACGCCTTGATCACTTAAAGCTGCCAGGGATTGAAGGCAGCAATTAACCCTATCACGACCATCTACAATAATAATGTCAAATTTTAAGCCCATACTGGCAGGCATTTTACTGTATTGGCCACCGGCAAGCAATTCACAGAAAATCATTTCAGAGTTGGAAGGTTTGTTTGCCGAAATTTTAGTAAACCATGCTTGGTCATGCTCAACAGAAACCACTTTTAATGCCCGCTTGGCATAGTAAAAAGTTGAATTTCCAGAACCGAATTCAAAAACAGTATGTTCTTTTTTAATGCGCTGAGCAATAAAATCAATGAATGAATAGGTTACCCATGGAATTGGTTCACCATCGCCACCAATGGGCGATTTTGTATCAAAGGCTTTAAACCATCCAACTTCTGATAGATAGCCCTTTATTCCGAAAGATAACAATTTCTTTATTCGAGTAAGACTTAACAAACTGGTATATGATTCCGTTCTTTTCAACGTTTTGAGATTTTTTGTATGAGTGAAATTAAAAATAACGATTTAAGCATAGTTATCCCCTGCTTCCTGGTTTCAGGAAAAACAAGGATAAAAAAAGTTGCTGAAAAATAAGCGATCAAAGTTGCAAATGCAGCACCTTGAAGTCCGTATAAGGGAATCCAGAAAAACCCCAGGACTACGTTAATAACAGCACCTGCTCCAGTACGATATAATGAATATTTGGTGTAACCTTCAGCAATAAGATATTGACCACTGGCGCTACCTAAAAATACAAAAACACCAGCCCAAATATGAATCGATAATATTTTAGCTCCATCAGCAAACTCAGCAGCATAAAAATACTTATAAATAAAAGGAGATGCAAAGGTCATAAAAACAGCAATACTAAGGCTGATCACCATCATTAGATCATATAAATCTCTGAGCCTTTTATGATAACGTACCGGATCATCTCTGCGTGCATTCATGATGGCAGGAAAAACTGAAGTAACAATTGCCACAGGAATAAAATACCAGCTTTCACTCCAGTTTACAACGGTTGAATAAACCCCCAATGCAGCTACGCCCAAAAAACTCTCTACCATTAACTGACCAATTTTCATATATACTGTAACCAGGATGGCAGAAAAAGCAAGCGGCCAAGATTGCTTTAAAAGATTAGCTGCAAAGCTATATTCAAATTGCCATTCCGAAATTTTATTACCCCTGGCCCTGTAAACAATCAAGTAACCGATACCTAGTAATACCGCATCAGCTAATAAAGTCCATATAAACCAGTACAAAGGAGCAGAAAGAATTATCAAAAGTAGTTTAATGCCAGCAGAAAGCAGATTTCCAACTACCTGAACCATCATAACGTATTTGCCTTGAACCTGCGATTGGAAATAACTATCGATAATAGTTAAAGATTGGGCTATTCCAATGCAAGAGGCAATCAGGATGTAACTGACAGGAATATCTGAGTGATTGCCTTTAACTAATAAAAATGTTAAACACGCAAGAGGAATAGTGATCAGCCCGGCCAGAAAACGCATTCTAAATGCTGTTCCCAGTAGTTTATTCTTATTCTTAGGTGAAGCAAGCAATTCGCGCGTAACAAATCCATCCAGACCAAGTGCAGCGACAGCAATAAAAAATGTAACGAAGACCAACGGATAGTTAAGCAAGCCGTTTTCTGTTTTGCCCAGATAATTTGCAACTGCAATGCCGGCCAGGATCTTTATGATCAGACTTCCAACTCTGGCAAGAAATAACCAGCCTGTATTTTTCAGGTATATACTAAAAGCTTGCTGGTCAAAACCGGGCACGACTGGA
>CAMDQV010000230.1 GCA_945906015.1 Pedobacter schmidteae
CTATACGGATGGTCATGTAGATATTCCAAGAGCTATTGATGGTGGGCTTGACGCCATGTTCTTCTCCTGCTATACACCGGAGCCCTATTATCCCGACCGGCATGAAGTGAAAAACACATTTCGTGTTGTTGAACTGGCTCTCGCACAAATAGAGAAGAACAATCATCTTATAGAACTCGCCCAAACTGCTTCTGATATTGTTAGAATAAACCGTAAAGGTAAAGTGGCAGCATTTCTGGACCTTGAAGGAGGTTTTGATCTGGATGGAGACCTGAATATTTTAAGGTCTCTTTACCGTTTAGGACTTCGCTCAGTGCAGCTTACCGCCCATAATGAAACAAATGCATTTATTGATTCCTGTTATGGACAGAAGCGATGGGGTGGTTTAAATGCCCGTGGCCGTGATATTGTAACTGAGATGAATAAATTGGGGATGCTTATCAATGTAGCCCATGCATCAGATGATGCAATCCTTCAGACTGTTGAAGCGAGCAGACAGCCTGTGATTTATAGCCATGGAGGTTTTCGTGGTGTTGTGAATAATTTAAGGTGTATTAATGATGAGTGTGCGAAAGCCTTAGCCGCAAAAGGGGGAGTAATCGGAATACAGTTTGGGAGTAGTTTTAACAATCCAAAATATGCTGCATGGCAGGCAGCAAAACCTAAGGTAAAAAGCATTGAAACCCCGCCTGCTAAAGATAATCAATCAGTGAGTATTGAAGAGATCGATCAACAGGTAGCAAAAGGCCTTCCATTTGTTCATAAAGAAGTAATACCAGATGAGTATTGGATGGGCGTAGATCAGCTTGCCAAAGTGATTGATTATGGTGTACGTCTAGTTGGCGATGATCATATTGCATTGGGTTCTGATTTTGATGGTGGTCCGCCGCTACCAAGGCAAATCAAGGATGTAAGCGATTATCCTCAAATGACTTTGGCCATGCAGGAATTAGGCTATTCGGAAAAGCGGATTCGGAAAATAGTAGGGCTAAACTGGTTGAGGGTAATTCGTAAAGTCACAGAAAAAAATTAATACATTTTTTTGAATCTTGATCTAAGGTTCAAAACATATTTTCAATAAATAATTGATTAGAATAGTTATTAAAACAAACAGAAATGAAACGTAGAAATGTACTTAAGACTTTGTCTCTTTTACCTCTGGCGGGAACTGCGATTCCCCTAAATTCAATATTTGCATCTCCTGTGGTTAGATCTTCTAATGCACCATTCAATCCTTTGGGGCCAGTAGAGGTTACATTAGAATCATTTCTAGATAAAAATAATATCTACAGGACACATGGCATAGAACCCATTATCAATTGCAGAGGTATATTCACCATTATTGGTGGTTCCTTAAAACGTCCTCAAACTAAGGCGGCCATGGAAGCGGCCTCCCATAATTTTGCGCAGATGGATGAGGTGGCTGATGGAATTGGCCAGACCCTAGCAGATCTTACAGGCGCTGAGTGGGGTGTGGTTTCAGCCGGATGTGCTGCCGGACTTAAACTAGTAGCTGCAGCTGTAGTATCCGGTGGTGATCCTGAAAAACTGGTTCGTATTCCGGATCTGGATGGACTCGAAAAAACTGAGGTTATCGTACCAATAACCTCCAGAAATGCGTATGATCATTCAATCAGAAACATTGGTGTAACCATGGTTAATGTATCTACTCTTGAAGAATTAAAGAATGCGATCAATCCCAAAACAGCGCTAATCTATATGGTTAATGGCGATAGATCCTGGACAGGAGCACCAATGTCGCTTGAGAATATTTCGGCAATTGCTAAAGCCAAAAATATTCCTGTTTTGTTTGATGCGGCCAATGAAATTCTGACATTCCCTCCCGTACATCTAAAGCGCGGAGCAAGCATTGTTGCTTATAGCGGTGGTAAGGCAATCTGTGGTCCGCAATCATGTGGGTTGATCTTGGGGCAAAAGGATATCTTGATGGCCGCATGGCAGGCAAGTTCTCCACACCATGGCCCATGCAGGGATAATAAAGTAGACCGTGACGAAATGTTCGGAATGGTTGCAGCAGTAAAAGTTTGGAAAGAAATGGATCATGCTGCTGTTCGTAAACAATGGGATTCTTATTTGGATCATATCATTAAAAAAGTTTCTGGTATTAAAAGTGTTCAAACGATGATTCACGTTCCATCTACACTATCAGGTCTGTCAAATGTGTCGCCTGAAGTTGTTATCACTTGGGATGCGGATGTATTAAATATTACAGGAGCCGAAATGGCCGATGAACTTGGTAAAAATAAGCCTAGAATTGCAGTTGCCAGTGGAGGCGGTAGAGGTAAAGATTCTAATATTAATGGAATTGCTGTTACTACCATCGGAATGCAGGCGGGCGAAGAAAAGATCGCTGCTAATCGGATTTTTGAAGTGTTAACCGCAAAAAGAAGCCCAATAATAAAAGAAATGAAAGCTCCTATAGCCAATCTTTCAGGTACCTGGGATGTTGATGTAAAGTTTTATAACAGTGAAGGGAAACACAAATTGTTCATAGAACAAGATGGCAACTGGGTTAAAGGAACTCACCAGAGTGGATTTGCTGTGAATGACATGGTTGGATCTGTTGAAGGCGATTCTGTTAAACTGCAAAGTTCTGTCAGGCTTATAGCCGACTCAATTATCTATACATTCACGGGGAACATTTCCGGAAATACCATCACCGGAAATTTATTCATGGGGGAATACCGAAGTGCAAAGTTTAGTGCTACAAAAAATAATAAGCCAGCACCTAAGAAGCCTGTTTTTGTACCTTCAGGTGCTCCTCTTGCGAGTTAATTAAAATTATCTAAATTGAATTTTAAACACTTAATCTAATATATAATGAATAAAAATGTAATTCAAAAGATCAGAGAATATGCAAGTATTTTCGTTTTTGGTGCATGTTTGATGGCTCAGTCAACAGTGCAGGCGCAGGAAATTGATATGCTTATTAAGGGCGGGCATGTGATTGATCCGAAAAATAATATTGATGGAATAATGGACGTTGCCATTAAGGATGGTAAGATATTTCGGGTTGCCTCAAATATTCCTGCTAATACTTCAAAGAAAACGGTTAACGCAACAGGATTGTATGTCTCGCCTGGTTTCATAGATATGCACGTGCATGTTTTTGCCGGTGCTGAAGATCCTGGATATAAAGGTTTTGAAATTTCAAATGGTTTCGGTAGCGTTGCACCCGATGATTTCACCTTTCGCTCAGGAGTAACTACCGTGGTAGATGCCGGTTCATCAGGATGGAGAAACTTTCCGGAGTTCAAAAAACAAACGATAGATCATTCTCAAACACGCGTACTTGCCTTTATAAGTATTGCAGGTTATGGTATGGTAGGTACTGTTCATGCACAGGATACTACGGATATGAATCCGGTAACCACTGCTTTTATCATGAATGAGTATCCGGATATCATAGTTGGAATAAAAGCTCATCATTATCAGGGGCATGATTTTACTCCTGTTGATCGTGCTATTGCAGCAGGGAAGAAAACCAATAAGCCAATTATTGTAGATTTTGGCTCAAGCACTCCTAAATTATCTATTGAAGAACTGTTTATGAAGCATTTCCGCCCGGGTGATATTTTTACGCATACTTTTTCAGGAAACGCAGCAACTAATTTAACCCCTGGTGGACGCGAGCCAATTGTGGATGTGAACAACAAAGTAAAACCTTTCATTTTTGAAGCGCAAAAACAAGGAAGGATATTTGATGTTGGCCATGGTGGAGGAGCTTTTGTGTGGGCTACAGCAATAAATGCATTTAAGCAGGGATTCTATCCCAATACGATCAGTACCGATTTGTACAGAAGCAGTAGAAATGCTGGAATGAAAGATATGGCCAATGTGATGTCTAAGTTTCTTAATATGGGTATGTCCATTCAGGATGTAATAGTACGTTCAACTTGGAATCCTGCCAATGTGATACAACATACAGATTTAGGTCATCTGAGTGTTGGCGCTGAGGCGGATGTTTCAGTATTCAATATTCGTGAGGGTAAATTCGGGTATTTGGATGCCCGTGGTACTGTATTAAATGGAACTAAGAAGTTGGAGGCTGAACTAACGCTTCGTGCAGGAAAAGTTGCCTGGGATCTAAATGGACTCAGCGGGACACAGTGGGATGCAGTCAGCAGATAATCAATTTTATTTAAAC
>CAMDQV010000231.1 GCA_945906015.1 Pedobacter schmidteae
TACCAATTCGATTTAACTTGTCTTGGTTCTTGATTCTTGGTTCTTATCTCTTGATCAAAATAAAAAAACCTTGGCATGCCAACTATCCTTCAAGGGTATTTCCCAGGCGGTTTGCATTTCATGCCGCTTATTAATCAGGTTGTTGAATACAGGGGTCTCTTCACTAATCTGACCACTTTTTATCAATTCCTCAAACTCTTCTCTGCTGCAGTTTAGCACTTCTTTATGCTGTCTGTATGCAATTCTGAACCTGTCGAATAGATTAAGATTAAATTTTTGCTCAATTTCTTTCATCAAATTAACAGATTTGTCTATGCTGCAACCTGTTGCACCAGCTACCTCTTCGTCAACTGAAAGAACAATGAATTGATGGTGAAGTATCTCACCAAGTGCAGCCAGTGCATGACCATGTGCAAGCCACCCTGCAGTGAAATTATGGAGTATTTGAAGGATAGCCAACTCTTCGTCCTCAATTAAGATCCGATTGGTCTGGTAGATCCAAACTCTTGAATTTTCAGAAATATTCATAATCAAAAATACAGAATTTTGACGAGTAATTTTTTCAGTAATTCTATTTTAATGGCGCTCTGCTGATTAGCTAACAATGGAAATTTCTCTTACTGCAACTACGATAATTTTGTATGCGATAGGAAAGAATGAGTTTTAAAAAGATTCGTGGGCAGAACTTAGCTTAGTTTAAAATCAGGGTGTTGAATTGTAATTCTAATTATTAATCCAACTATTTTTTCACTAATTGTTTTTACATTAGGGCTTTAACATTTTTAACGATAATGCATTATAAGCACATGAGATACACAGGATTATTGCTCATTAGCGGTGTGCTCATTTGTGTTTCACTAGTTTTGATAAGTGCTTCAGTACCACAGGATGACTCCATTCATCAGATCGTAGAAAGAGTCCTGGTCAGGCTTAATAAAATGCATCAGCCCGAATCTGAATTAGTAAAAATCAAAAAGTGTGAGCTCTTATTAAGTGATGAAGGCTTTCTAAGATATCGAAAGACATATTTAAGCGGGAAGCAGGAATATTATTCTCTAAATATTGCCCGAGTTAGCAGCGTGGATTATTTTGGAGATACTGGTTCCGGACATTTGCTATTAAAAACGATGGAAGATGATGTGATCGTACAAACCTTTAACGACCGTGCCGGCAATGTTGATTCAATGGCAACCCTTTTCCGTTTAGATTTGCATACCGTTGAACCTGAAGATTTGGTGGCTCTGCAGGATGATATTCAAGGGATGAAACGCCTGCTTCCTAAAAACTGATGGGGGTATAAATTCTATAAAATATCCTGAACTCATTATTTTCAGATTAACCTTGCCAATTTTCAATTTAAAGTCCGTTTGCTCTTACTGTGATCTCAGCAATATCCAGCACCTTCACTTCTTCTTCTTTATTGAAGTTTTTAATGCCATCGCTTAACATGGTCATGCAGAAAGGACAAGAAGATGCCACGATATTGGGTTGAAGTGCTAAGGCTTCATCTATTCGCTCAATATTGATGTCTTTTGTCCCTTTTTCAGGCTCTTTGAACATTTGCCCGCCTCCTGCTCCACAACATAGTCCATTTGACTTACAGCGCTTCATTTCAACCAGCTCGGCATCCAGAATTTCGAGCGCTTTACGCGGAGCTTCATATACACCATTGGCGCGTCCCAAATAGCATGGGTCATGGAACGTAATTTTTTTGCCCTTGAACGATTCGCCACCTTCAGCTTTCAGTTTGCCTTCATCAATTAATTGCTGGATTAGTTGAGAGTGATGAATCACCTCATAATTTCCTCCAAGATTCGGGTATTCATTTTTGATGGTATTAAAACAATGCGGACAGCCGGTTACGATCTTTTTTATTTCATAGCTATCTAATACCTGAATAGCGGTCATGGCCTGCATCTGGAAAAGGAATTCGTTTCCGGCACGTTTTGCAGGATCGCCCGTGCAACTTTCCTCAGTTCCAAGAATCGCGAAATTTATTCCGACATGTTGCAGGATCTTACAAATGTCACGGGTAATGTTTTGTGCACGTTCATCAAAACTTCCCGCGCATCCAACCCAGAATAAGGTATCGGGTGTTTCACCTTTTGCGGCCATTTGGGCCATTGTTGGTATGTTCATTTCTGTTATCGGTTGTCTGTTGTCTGTTATCTGTTATCTGAAGTATGAGGTCTGAGGTATGAAGTCTGAGTTATGAGGTCTGAAGTCTGAAGTATGATTTCTGTTGTCTGATGTTTGAGGTATGATGTCTGAAGTTTATTCTCTAATTTCGGTTGGCTGATAACTGATAACTGATAACTATTCACATATTAGTCCAATTAGCTCTATCCGCTGCAGAGTACTTCCAAGGGGCTCCATTATTTTCAATATTTCCAAACATATTATTTAGGCTGCTGGGTGCCTGCGATTCTTCCATTACTGAATATCTTCTTAGTTCGACTATGATGGCTAGTGGGTCGATATTTATTGGACAAGCATCTGTACAGGCATTACAGGTTGTACATGCCCAGATTTCTTCTCTACTGATATAATTATCGAGTAATGATTTACCATCCTGATGATTCTTGCCATGTTTATCTATGTTGTTTCCTACTTCAACCATACGGTCGCGGGTATCCATCATGATTTTGCGGGGAGAGAGGAGCTTGCCTGTCATGTTTGCCGGACAAACAGAAGTACATCTTCCGCATTCTGTACAGGTATAAGCATCCATCAAATTTTTCCAGGTCAGGTCCGAGATATCCTTTGCACCGAATCGTCCTCCTTCTGGAATAGGTTCAGGAATATAAGACGGATCAAGCATCGCTTTAACCTCATTGGTAACTGAAGCCATGTTTGAAAATTCACCTTTAGGCTCCAAATTCGAATAATAGGTATTGGGGAAAGCCATAATGATATGGAAATGCTTAGAATAGGGCAGATAGTTTAAAAAAGCGAAGATCCCAATAATGTGGAACCACCAGCAGAATCGTTCAATTATGATCAGTGCTGATTCTGAATCGGAGAGGAGTGGTAAAAGAAAACTGCTTACCGGGAATGAACCAGCTAGGATATAATGCGATGATCCTGATTGTTGTAATTTACTATCAGCCGCATTCATGAACAGAAATGCAGTCATTAGAAATACTTCAACGATCAGAATGATATTCGCGTCAGATCTTGGCCAATTGGTCATTTCTGTACCAGTAAAGCGTTTTAGTTTGATGATATTTCTTCGTGCATAAAATGCAACAACCCCTAAAAGCACTAAAGCGGCCAATACTTCAAACGAAGCGATTAATACATGGTATAAGCTGCCAAGCGGAGCCGCAAAGATGCGGTGGGTGCCAAATAAACCATCAATAATGATCTCCAGTACTTCTATATTAATGACTACAAACCCAACATAAACAAATAGGTGCAAGATAGCTGCAACCGGACGCTTAACCATTTTTGATTGTCCAAAAGCTACTTTAAACATAGTAGCTAAACGTTCAGCAGGTTTGTCGGAACGATCGGTATCCTTGCCAAGATTAATATTCCGGATGATCTTGCGAACATTCAGGCTAAACAAAGCAATTGAAGCCACCGCAACGATCAGGAAAATGACTTGTAGAACCATATTGGTATCCGTTTATTTAGCTAAAATAAGGAATATCCCGGATATGCAATTACTATGCATGCATAATATTAAAAATAAATATTTTTTTGTAGAAAGGGGAATCAATATTTTTCAAATAATATTTTCATAAACGAAAAAAGACACTACATTTGCGCCATGCTAAATCGGATGCCTTTTAGGCGTTCCTTTGGAACAGTCCCGAACAAAACGGGTATGGTTCGGTACCATAGCTCAGTCGGTAGAGCAAAGGACTGAAAATCCTTGTGTCGCTGGTTCGATTCCAGCTGGTACCACCAAAACCTCAATCAGAAATGGTTGAGGTTTTGTTGTTTAAAAGCCATTCAAGCCTTATTTTAAAACGTTTAAGCCTTTATTTTGCTTTTTGATAAATATCTGTGTCTGTTTAATTTATTGAGTTAATTTAGGTCTTTTGTGTTATTATCTGGCACGTTTGCTGGCACGTTTTGATTAACATAAAGATAAGTTTTAAAAGTATCCTTTTTAAAAACTCAATCTTTATTATTTATGGACTT
>CAMDQV010000232.1 GCA_945906015.1 Pedobacter schmidteae
TTTATCGTTGATTGATCCGGCAAATAGTTTAAAGTACGAAGCATTAAATAAAACGAGGTAAGAATAAGCCTCAAATTTCTAAGCCATTCAAACCTAATTATTAATTTAGCTCAAACTTTACCAATTACATGCTCAAGCGACTGGCAATTAAAAATTATGCCTTAATTGATAATCTGGATATTTCCTTTTCTGAGGATTTAAATATCATGACCGGCGAAACCGGAGCAGGTAAATCAATTATTCTTGGCGCATTATCATTGATATTAGGTCAGCGTGCCGAAAGCAAGTATTTCTTTAATCAACAGAAAAAGTGCATAATCGAAGGAATCTTTCTCGTGAACGGATTTCAACTGAATGAGTTTTTTGCTGAGAACGACCTAGACTATGATCTGGAAACTGTTTTAAGAAGGGAAATCTCTTCGGACGGTAAAACAAGAGCATTTATAAATGATACACCTGTTCATCTCAGCACCTTAAAAAAACTCGGCGAAAAGCTGATTGATGTCCATTCACAACATGCCACACTAGAGATCAATGATGAGGATTTCCAGTTATTGGTCATTGATACAGTTGCGGGGAATCAAAACCTCTTAAACAATTACCGTGAGGTTTTCAAATCATTCAAAAAGGCACAAACCCAACTGAAAGATCTCATCAGCCAAAGCGAAAAATCCAAATCTGATCTAGACTATTTTCAATTCCAATTGGACGAATTAGAAAAAGCAAATCTAACCCAAGGTGAACAGACCGAACTCGAACAAGAGCTGGATTCATTAACCCATGCAGAAGATATTAAGAAAAGTTTAATGTCTTCTATATCTGTTCTGAGCGAAAATGAGCCTTCTGTGATCGTGCAGATCAAAGAAGCAGCAGCTAATCTAGCAAATGCAGAAAAATACAATCCTGAAATAAGTAGTCTGACAGAGCGTCTTAACAGCTGCCTGATTGAAGTAAAAGATATACTTTCTGAGATCGAAAGAATAGAGCAAAGCAGCCTGATCAATGAAGTACGTCTGCAAGAGGTGAGCGACCGTATTGATTTAATCTATTCACTTCAGAAAAAACACCGTGCCGCATCAGACATAGAGTTAATTGCCATTCGGGACGAAATCTCACAGAAACTCAACAGCATTCTTTTTGCGGATGAGGATATTGAAAAATTAAAAGTTGAAGTCGATAACCATTACAAAAAAGTACTTGACCTATCTGTACAATTGGGTAAATCTCGGACTGAATGTATTCCAAAAGTTGAAATGCAGGTAATGAACACCCTTACTCAGATAGGAATGCCCAATGCTGTACTTCAGGTTGTAAACGATACATTGCCAGAAGGCAAGTTTGATCTGAACGGAAACAATCAGATTCGATTTTTATTCAGTGCAAACAAAGGCCAGTCGCCATTACCCATGAACAAAGTTGCTTCAGGAGGTGAACTTTCGAGGCTGATGCTTAGTATAAAATCACTCATTGCAGTGCATACAGCACTTCCCACAATAATTTTTGATGAAATTGATACTGGAATTTCTGGTGAGGTTGCCTTAAAAGTTGGTAACATCATGGAAAAATTATCGAAAAACATGCAGGTAATCGCCATCACACACTTACCCCAAATAGCCAGCAAAGGGGATACCCATTACCGGGTGTACAAAGATGAAAAAGGCGACATCACCAATACAAATATTACTAAACTCAACCAAGAAGAACGGATATTAGAGCTTGCCAAGATGTTAAGTGGGGATAATCCTGGCGAATCGGCACTTCAAAATGCACGTGAATTACTGTTTAAATTTTAAAGAGTTTAAGAATTAGAGATTAATAATAACTTTATCTTTTTATTTACGACAAAAAACAAAATTAAGTATATGTATAACTTACTGAAAGGCAAAAGAGGAATCATTTCAGGTGCTTTGGATCAAAATTCAATTGCCTGGAAAGTTGCAGAGAAAGCTCATGAAGAGGGCGCTGTATTCGTTCTGACCAATGCACCAATAGCCATGCGAATGGGCGAAATCAACAAACTGGCTGAAGCAACCGGTTCACAGATCATACCTGCTGATGCAACAAGCGTAGAAGACCTTACCAACTTATTTACACAATCACAAGAGATCCTGGGTGGGAAAATTGATTTTGTTCTTCACTCCATTGGAATGAGCGTGAATATCCGTAAAAAAATCCCTTACCCTGAGTTAAACTATGACTATTTCCAAAAGGGAATTGACGTTTCAGCATTATCATTACATAAAATGCTGAGTGTTGCAAAGAAAATAGATGCCATAAACGAATGGGGCAGTGTGGTAGCACTTTCCTATATGGCTGCACAACGTACCTTCCCTTTCTATACTGATATGGCCGATATCAAGGCAATGCTTGAATCAATAGCCAGAAGTTTTGGGTATCACTACGGTCTTGACAAAAAAGTACGAATCAACACTATTTCTCAATCGCCAACCAAAACCACAGCTGGTACGGGTATTAAAGGTTTTGGCAGTTTTTATGACTATGCAGATGCAATAGCGCCTCTGGGTAATGCTGATGCTGAGTCATGTGCCGATTATTGTATTACGTTGTTCTCAGATCTGACCCGTATGGTTACTATGCAGAACCTGTTCCACGATGGCGGATATTCATCTACTGGCGTAAGTGATGACGTGATGTACAGATTAGGAGTAGAAAATAGCTAAACTCAAAAATAGAACAAACAAAAAAACCGAAAGCAAAAGCTTTCGGTTTTTTTGTTAACTAATTTAATATTACTCTTCTTTTTTCTCTTCTTTCTTCCTTTTAGGACTTTTGATTTTAGCTAGGATAAGGATCTCTTCTTTTTCCTTATCATAATCTACTTCCATAGTATCTCCTTCTGTCAGCTCCCCTTTCAAAATCTCTTCAGCAATTGGATCTTCCAGGTGTTTTTGGATAGCGCGTTTCAAAGGACGGGCACCAAAATTAGAATCGTATCCTTTTTCTGCTATGAAATCTTTTGCCGCATCAGTCAATATTATGGTATACCCCAAACTTTGAATCCTGTCGAACAGATACTTAAGTTCAATATCAATGATTTTGAATATATCATCTTTGGTCAATGAATTAAATACGACCACATCATCCACTCGGTTCAGGAATTCAGGAGCAAAAGCGCGCTTCAACGCATTCTCAATAACACTTCTTGAATAAGTATCAGCCTGTGAAGCTTTCGCGCCAGTGCTGAAACCAACACCCTGACCGAAATCTTTTAACTGACGAGCACCAATATTTGAGGTCATGATGATGATGGTGTTTCTAAAATCCACCTTACGTCCTAAACTATCAGTCAGCTGGCCTTCATCAAGAACCTGCAAAAGAATATTAAATACATCAGGGTGAGCTTTTTCGATCTCATCAAGCAATATAACTGCATATGGTTTTCTTCTAACTTTTTCTGTCAGCTGTCCGCCTTCTTCATATCCCACATATCCTGGAGGCGCTCCAACCAAACGTGAAACAGCAAATTTTTCCATGTACTCACTCATATCTACCTGAATCAAAGCATCCTGGGTATCAAACATGAAGCGGGCAAGTTCTTTAGCTAATTCCGTTTTTCCAACACCAGTCGGTCCAAGAAAAATGAATGAACCAATCGGCTTTTTAGGATCTTTCAATCCCGCACGGGTACGCTGAATTGCTTTTGTTAATTTCTTAACTGCATCTTCCTGACCGATAACCCTGCTGTTGATCGCATCAAACATTCCAAGTAATTTAATGCTATCAGCTTGTCCAACACGTTGAACAGGAATACCAGTCATCATAGAAACAACCTCAGCAACGTTATCCTCAGTTACGGTATAACGATTTGTTTTTGTTTCAGCCTCCCACTCACTTTTTGCTTTTTCAAGTTCTTCAAGTAAATTCTTTTCGGTATCACGAAGTTTAGCTGCTTCTTCATACTTCTGACTGCGAACCACTTTGTTTTTCTCGATCTTGATCTCTTCAATTTTTTGTTCCACATCAATAATATTTTGCGGAACATGGATATTGGTGAGGTGAACACGAGAACCCGATTCATCAAGCGCATCAATAGCCTTATCAGGAAGGAAGCGATCAGTAATATACCGTGTAGTTAAACTTACACAGGCATTAATTGCTTCATCAGTATAGGTCA
>CAMDQV010000233.1 GCA_945906015.1 Pedobacter schmidteae
CCAATCCTCGGACATATTACCACGTTTGGCGGTCATCCGGTTAGCTGTGCTGCTGGTTTAGCCAATTTAGAAGTGATTATAGAAGAAGAATTATATAAAGATGTATCGTTAAAAGAATCTCTTTTTAGAAAGCACCTTCAGCATCCGGAAATCAAAGAGATTAGAGGAATGGGATTGATGTTATGCATTCAGTTAAGCAGCTTTGAACAAGTAGAGCATGTGAGTAGACGCTGCGTTGAAAATGGCATAATTATAGATTGGTTCTTACACTGCGATACCGCCATGCGAATTGCTCCTCCTCTGATCATCACTGATAATGAGATACATAAAGCATGTGTCACCATTATTGAAGCACTAGAATTTTACCGGACAGGAATAGCCAAATAATTCCTAACCAGAACATTATCAGTTTAAAGGCGTACCTTTGCAGAAATATAAAATCGCTGGTATTTTTAACAGCGATGTAAAATCATTACATGTCATTCGAAAATTTAAACTTAATTGAGCCTATTTTAAAGGCTTTAAAAACAGAAGGTTATACTACCCCCACTCCTATTCAGGAACAATCAATACCAATCATATTAGAACGTAAAGACCTTTTAGGCTGTGCACAAACCGGCACAGGAAAAACGGCAGCATTTGCCATACCAATTCTTCAGATTCTGGAGAGTGGAAAAATATACGATAAAGGGCCTAGAGCAATCAAATGCCTGATTTTAACCCCTACACGTGAGCTTGCCATACAAATTGGCGAAAGTTTTGCAGCATACGGGCGTCATACAGGAATGAAGCACACCGTTATCTTTGGAGGTGTTTCACAAGGCTCGCAGGTCTCGGCTTTAAAAGCAGGTGTTGATATTCTTATCGCAACCCCGGGAAGATTACTGGATCTGATCAATCAAAAATTTGTTCAATTACATTATCTGAAGATATTCGTGCTTGATGAAGCCGACCGAATGCTCGACATGGGTTTTATTCATGATGTAAAAAAGATCATAACCAAGATTCCACAAAAACGTCAAACCTTGTTTTTCTCGGCAACCATGCCTGATGAAATCCAGAAATTAGCTAATACTATTTTGTTTAATCCTGAAAAAGTTGAAGTAACGCCAGTTTCTAGTACAGCAGATACCATTGATCAGTCCTTGTTCTTTGTTGAAAAAAATGATAAGAAAAAATTGCTTATCCATATCCTCAATGACAAGAGTATTAAATCTGCGCTGATTTTTAGCAGAACTAAACATGGAGCAGACAAAATAACAAAAGATCTTGTTAAAGCTGGAATTAAGACAGAAGCTATTCACGGAAATAAGTCTCAGAATGCGCGGCAAAAGGCATTATCTAATTTTAAAAGCGGACAAATAAAGGCCTTAATTGCAACCGATATCGCTGCAAGGGGAATTGATATTGATGAACTTTCGCATGTGATCAATTTTGAATTACCAAATATTCCTGAAACATACGTACACCGGATCGGAAGAACTGGCCGTGCAGGTTCAAGCGGAATAGCTTATTCTTTTTGTGATGAAGAAGAAATGGAATATCTTAAAGATATCCAGAAATTGATCGGAAAAGAAATCCCTGTTATTGAAGATCAACCTTATCACATGCGTGGCGCATCATTTATTATGAGCAAGTCAACAAAGAAGAAAGGCGGATCTGGTAAAAAACCGAATCCATCGTCCAGAAATACTGCAATGAGCGGAAGTCCGAATAGACGATTTGGTAATAAAAGAAGGTAGAAAAAGCAAAAATGCTCCGGAATAAAATTCCGGAGCATTTTTTATTTAGTGGATAAACCTTTAAACATCAGATCAGCAACTAGCTGATTTCCGTTAGGATTTAAATGTACCCGATCGGTTGTGAGGATACCAGAATCTTTATTAGTAGGATTATTAGCCATATTATACTCCAAAAATGCCTTTCGTAAATCAACTAGACCGCATCCGTATTTTGATGCCAAATCGCGTATCATCTGGCTATAACGATTAAGATCACCATCCTGTGAATTACTAAAATCAGTTCTTTCACCAATAACTGCAGGTGTACAAGCAATTACCTTAATGCCAGAAGCCTGTAGCTTTTTGATCATTGCCGTATAAAAAGCAAGAAATTTATCAGGGTCAGTACCTGTTCCACTGCCTTGCTTATGCCAAACATCATTCACACCAATGTAAATAACAACCACATCTGGCTTTTTGTCTAATACATCTTCCTGAAATCTAAGGTAAAGGTCATAAACCTTGTTTCCACCTATTCCCGCACCAACTAGCTCATACGATGGACCACCATCCTGCTTAATTTTTTCCTGCATTAGGGTAATGTAGCCGCCAGGCTTTACACCTGCATTAGTAATTGAATCACCAAAGAATATAACCTTTAAAGGCTTTTGGATCTGCATACCACTTAATAAAATGATCATTGTAAAAGAAAGAACTATTTTTTTCATTGTTGTTTTGATTTGAATGGATAAAGTACAAAATTGAAATTGCAAACTATAATCTTAATGTTTTAGGCAAAAAGGGTACCTGTTTTAGACCATTTTTGATCGTTTTATGAGGTAAGAATGTAAAACCTGATAAAAACCTGAGTGAATATCTGCATCAACAAAGTCAATCTTATATTGAGCACATTTCAATTTCAGTTCTTTATGATAGGAATTTACAGCCTCAAGATATGATTCTCTTACATTATTGGGATGAATTTTGAGATCCTCGCCAGTTTCGATATCAATAAAATGATAAGGACGATTATCAAACTCAAAGCCAAGCTCCATCTTATGATCTAAAACATTAAAAATAATTACCTCGTGTTTATTATGTTTTAAATGCTGTAGAGATGCAAAAATAGTATTCAAGCCTTCTAATGACTCAGCTTCGAGCATATCACTAAAAATAATAACTAGAGAACGCTTATGAATTTGTTCAGCTAGTTGATGCAGGGCAGAAGCAACATCAGTATGATTGCCACTACTCTTTCTATTCATCAGTTTTTCTAGCTCTGAGAATAAATATTTTTGATGTGCTGTTGTTGATTTTGCTGAGCTTGTCAATTCCAATTTATCTGAGAAAAAACTAAGCCCAAATGCATCTCGCTGCTTTTTAAACAGATACATCAATGAAGCTGAAGCATATACAGAAAACAAGAGCTTATTAAAAATTTTCTCAGGATAATACATCGATGAAGAAACATCTATTACTATCTGACACCTCAGGTTTGTTTCTTCCTCAAACCGCTTTACAAAAAGCTTATCCGTGCGACCATATAATTTCCAATCAACATTTTTTACAGAATCTCCGGTATTATATAGACGATGCTCTGCAAATTCGACAGAGAAACCATGAAACGGGCTTTTATGCAGGCCCGTTATAAAGCCCTCTACAACCTGTTGTGAAAGCAACTCAAGATTACCGAAATCCTGAAGATCTTTATAATTTGACAGGTTAGGTTCCATGCACCAAAATAACACAATTTCGGGGTAAAGAATTCTGATTTTTTCAACTATTATAAAGAAATTTTAGATACACAAGAATAAATACAGTCTACCTGTATTTGAATTATCAAAAATGATTTAACTTCGAAAAAGATTTTGCTATAAGCCAGTTAGCCTAATTATCTATCTAAAAGTCCAGTTATTTTAAATTAAAGAAAATCAACATCTTATAATGATTTATAAATTCAGATATGCCTTAATTTCAGCGCTGCTGATTGGTTCATTTACTACACAAGCTCAACTCAAAGACATGAGCTTCAACGAAGTTTTTTCCAACCCGGTAAAAGATATGATCAATCCAATACCAGTTTATAGGGGCTGGGCTGATAACACACATTATATTGAATACCGCATAGAAGGGCAGCAAAGTAAACCATACACTGTAGATGCGCGCACAGGAGAAGCAGTTCAATCGGCACCCGCTCAGGTAAATGAGGCTACAGTGACTATAAAGAATAAAGATATTTTTTTTAAAGATGCTGTGGGAACAGAGAAACAATTAACTAAAGATAGCATTCCTGAAAAAAACCCCACCTTATCTCCTGATAGAACTCAGGTTGCATTTACAAAAAACAATGACCTATATTCTATCGATATCGCTTCAGGCATAGAAACCAGATATACAAACGATGGGTC
>CAMDQV010000234.1 GCA_945906015.1 Pedobacter schmidteae
GCCATACTAGCACTGGCTGATTCAATGCCCATAAACGTAAGTGTTGGTTTTATTTTATGGGAAATATCTGCAACAACAGGCCAGTTTAAATCTTTAATTAATTGGTCTAGCTGTTCAAAATAACCTGGAGTCTGATTAAGAAACAAGTCAATCATCTGGATCATAAATTCATTACTACCATTTGCCACATCCTGGAGGTAAGAAAGATCAAGATTAAAATCAGCGCTATTGTTTTTTAATTGCTCAGACATATTATACTGATCTAATTTTATTCTAAGTTAACTTTTTCACAAATAAATTATCCGTCAATTCATTCAACAGTTCAGTTATGCATTTCTTTGAAATGGGATGAACCAGATTCGGAGCAATTTCACTTAATGGCATCAGACTAAACCTCCTGACCGATAAATAAGGATGTGGAATTACAAGATTAGAAGTGTTTACAATTTGATCTTCATACAAAAGAATATCGATATCAATTGTTCTGGAACCCCATTTTTCGAGCCGCTGGCGACCTAAATCATTTTCTATTTGCAAAACAGCTTTGAGTAGTTCTGCCGGACTCAGGCTTGTTTTTAACTCGATGACCTGGTTTATAAAATCGGGCTGATCATGTTTGCCCCAGGAGGCTGTCTGATATAAGGATGATGTTGAACTGATCGTTCCAAGCTTGTATTCAATTTCTAAAATGGCATCAGAAAGATATTTTATTCTGTTGCCGAGATTACTGCCAAGCAAAATGTAGGTTGTGTACATATAATTTTAAAAGCCTGTGTAACAAATTGCCAAAAACTAAATCTGTATGTTTGTAAGGTTACATAGATAAAGTATTTACCTCTGATATGAAAGAATTTTTCAAATTTGTTTTTGCCTCAATGTTAGGCTTTATTTTATCATTTTTTGCAGTTTTATTGCTGCTTATCGTTATCGTAACAGCGATAGTATCAACCGCTGGAAGCGATGGGGAAGTAAGTGTAGCTTCAAATAGTGTACTTCATGTTAGTCTTGATTATCCGATCAAAGAAAGAACAGACAAAAATCCCTTTGCAGAACTAAGCTTTCTTGGCCTTGAAAGCAAGAAAAAATTAGGATTAAATGAAATTCTTCAGAGGCTTGAGGATGCAAAATCAGATGATCATATCACAGGAATTTATATTGATGCCTCTTCATTAGAATCAGGTATGGCAACAATGGAAGAAATCAGAAATGCATTGATCGATTTCAAGAAAAGTGGAAAATTCATAATCGCCTATAGCGAAGTATATTCGCAAGGTGCCTATTATCTGGCAACTGCTGCAGATAAAATATACCTTAACCCTGAAGGGATGATAGATTTTCGTGGGCTAAGCTCCGAGATCATGTTTTTTAAAGGGGCTCTAGACAAGCTAGATATTGAGGCACAGATCATTAAAGTTGGAACCTATAAAAGTGCAGTAGAGCCATTTATTCTTGATAAAATGAGTGAACCAAATAAGCAGCAGGTTACCTCTTTCTTAGGTTCAATGTACGATCATTTTCTTGCAGAGATATCTAAAAGCAGAAAAATTCCAAAAAACACTCTGTTTTCTATAGCTGACAGCGCTAAGATCAGATCTCCAAAAGATGCTTTAACCTTAAAAATGGTTGATGGAATTATGTACAAGGACGAGGTTCTTGATGAACTTAAAAAACTGACTAAAATCGATAAAAAGAAAGAAATTAAATCGGTAAGTCTCGAAGAATATGCACCCGTAGAAAAGGAAAAAGAAGAATCTTCACAAAACAGAATAGCCGTAATTTATGCTAATGGCGAAATAATGAGTGGTGAAGGTAATGATGAAACCATTGGTTCAGAAAGAATTTCTAGAGCAATTAGGAAAGCCCGTACTGATGATAAAGTTAAGGCTATTGTACTTAGAGTAAATTCGCCAGGCGGAAGTGCTCTGGCATCTGATGTTATTTGGCGTGAGACTGTTCTAGCTAAAAAATCAAAGCCGGTAATAGTATCAATGGGTGATCTTGCCGCTTCTGGAGGATATTATATCGCTTGTGCAGCAGATTCGATTTTTGCCCAGCCAAATACGATCACCGGATCGATCGGTGTATTTGGTATCATCCCTAATATGCAAAAATTCTTCAATAATAAGCTTGGAATAACCTTTGATGGAGTTCAAACAGGAAAGTTTGCAGATCTTGGAACTGTAAGCAGACCTTTAACTGATGCCGAGAGAATGATCATTCAACTAGAAGTGAATAAAATCTACGATACATTCACAAAAAAGGTAGCTGATGGACGTAAAAAGTCGCAATCTTACATTGACAGCATTGGCCAGGGAAGAGTATGGAGCGGAACAGAAGCCTTAAAAAGAGGTCTTGTAGACAGATTAGGTAATATTGATGATGCGATCGCATCTGCAGCAAAAAAAGCAAAAATTAAAGACTTTAAAATCGTTAATTACCCAGCACAGGTAGATCCAATCAAATCACTTTTTGACAACTCTGCTGATAAAGTAAAAGCTTATTTTGTACAACGAGAATTAGGCGATAATTTTATTTATTACGAACAAATGAAATCAGCGCTTAACCTTTCAGGAGTTCAGGCTCGGATACCTTATAATATTCAAATAAGATAATCATTTATATTTTTATTGCTAAAAAATCACATACCCTTCCCTTTTCAGGGAAGGGTTGTTTATTTTTGGATGTATGGAAAACAAAATCATTGCAAGAACTTTAAGATTGTTAAGCTCTTTATTGGAATTACACAATGAAAATCCATTTAAAGTAAAGTCTGTAGCAAATGCAGCATTTAAAGTAGACAAACTTCCCTATCCTATTTATACCAAGAGCCTGGCTGAAATGGAGCAGGTAGATGGACTTGGAAAAAGTATTGCCAGCAAAATAAATGAGCTTATACAAACTAATTCTATTCAAGAACTAGCGGAGCTTATTAAGCAAACTCCCTCTGGAATCATTGAAATGATGCAGATCAAAGGAATTGGGCCAAAAAAAATTCTAGGTATATGGAAAGATCTAGGTATTGATACAGTTGGAGAACTCTATTATGCCTGTAATGAAAATCGGCTGATAGAAGCTAAAGGTTTTGGACTAAAAACACAGGAAGAGATCAAACAAAAGATAGAATTCAACATGGCCAGCAATGGGCGATTTCTATATGCAAAAGTTGAAAATTTGGCAGAAGAACTATTAAATCTGGTAAAAAAGGAATTTAATACCGAACAAATCTATATTACAGGGCAATTCAGAAGAAAATGTGAGATCATCGATAGCCTTGACTTTCTAGTTCTTGGACAAGCAAGTGAAAAAATTAAGGAAGGGCTCATCCTTAATGGCCTTGAAAATGCTGAATTGAATGGTCAGGAAATAAAATGCAACACCGAATCAGGGCTTACTATTTACTTCTCATTTTGCAATTCAGAAGAATTGGGAAAAGAACTGATTATAAAAACAGGTAGCGAAGAACATACTAACTCAATTTTTTTAATACTTGGCGGGACTGATCTAAAAAACAAGTCCGAAAAACAGATCTATGAACTTGCGGACCTATCCTTTATTGAACCAGAATTACGGGAAGGAACCAATGAAATTAAATTAGCTAAATCAAATAAACTTCCTAAACTCATTGAATACGCTGATCTTAAAGGAAGTTTGCACAATCACAGTACCTGGAGTGATGGAATTCACACGTTAGAAGAAATGGCATCCTATTGCAGAAATGAATTAAATCTGGAATACGTTGGAATTTGTGATCATTCAAAATCAGCATTCTATGCCAATGGACTTAGTGAGTTACGTGTAGCAGCCCAGCATCGTGAAATTGATGAATTGAATATAAAATTGGCACCTTTCAAAATATTTAAGGGAATAGAATCAGATATACTTTATGACGGTTCACTTGATTATTCAAATGAAGTACTTTCAAGTTTCGATTTCGTAGTAGCTTCAGTTCATTCCATATTAAATATGACTGAACAGAAAGCTACAGAAAGGTTAATAAAAGCGATTGAAAACCCTTATACAACTATCCTTGGGCACCCAACAGGAAGATTACTTCTTAGCAGAAGTGGTTATCCAATTGACCATAAAAAGGTTATAGATGCCTGTGCGGCGAACAACGTCATT
>CAMDQV010000235.1 GCA_945906015.1 Pedobacter schmidteae
TCGTATCGCCATTTATGGTTCAAGTTTTGGGGGTTTCTCAGCTCTCCATGGTCTGATTACACAAACTGACCTATATCGCTGTGGAGCATCACATTCAGGGTTTACTAATTTATTTACATACCTCAAAGATATACCACCCTACTTCAGGCCTTATCAACAAATGTTTTATGAAACCGTTGGGAATCCTGAAACAGATGCAGATTACTTTAGGGAGGTATCTCCTGTTTTTCACACCGATAAAATTAAGGTTCCTGTTTTAATTGCCCAGGGTGCCAAAGATCCAAGGGTGAATATGAACGAAACTAATCAGTTTGTAAAGGAACTCAAAAAGAGAAATGTTCCGGTTACTTATATTTTAAAAGAGGACGAAGGTCATTTTTTTAGAAACATTAATAACAGACTTGAGTTTTATAAAGAACTTGAACTATTTCTTGATAAAAATCTTAGCCGTAAGTAACGGAATGAAGGCATATCAGCAAACTTATCGTAAAAACTTCACCCTGGTTATAATTTTCCTGATTCTAATTACAGCGGTACTTGGTGGGGCATTATTCCTAGCCTATAAACTCACAAGCAAGTATGTAGAGAATGAATTTGCTTCTCAGAAAATTGAGGTTCTGGAAGAGACCATTAAGCCTTACAATGATTTTTTTCAAAATAAGATTCCTGAAATTTCATTCTATCAGGGATTTTTGGATTCGGCACAGGCAGCAAAATATATTGACAAAATTTTTAGCAAATTCAACTTCGTAGATCGTGTTGTTTTTTATGATGCAGCAATTAGTAATCATGCTATTCCAGATGGAATACGGGTTAATAATTTTTCTTTAGGCCCCAAAGCGGTTTATCAGTTTGCCAGGAATATTGATCAAGATTCAATAGTATTGTTTAAAAAGGATCAGCCAAGCAGCACTTTTTCTTTGAAAACAGGTGATGAATTCAATAAAATGGGGATTAAATTCAGCGGTTTTATTGAGTCGGCAGACACGACCCGCGCGCTCAACGATTCGGATCGATTTAATGTCTTTTACAGCATAATGTCTCAAAGAATCACCTACATGAATATCCCCAGAAGGGAGGAGTTAAAGATCTACAAAGACCTGATGAAAACCGAACAGAAGTTCTCACCGGTTTACGAATTGGATATGTTCTCCTTCTATCTGGATCCGCTAAAGCTAAAAATAAAGAATACTAGACCTGAATTATATCAATTTATCACTATTAAACAGCTGGTTTATGAGTCACTTGAAAATAATTCAGATATCATCAGTAATGACCTTCCTTTATCGGGGCCTTTTTCTGATTATAAATTGTATTTCAGCTCAAGTAAAAGTTTTTTACAGAAGGAGATTAATACCAGGTTCATGCCAATTGCCGGTGGATTATTTGTTTCATATTTCATACTGGTCTTAATTGCCTATTTAATATTTAGAAATCTGAATATAAACAGTAAGCTATTTAAGCTTCAATATGATTTTATAAATAACCTGACCCATGAGTTTAAAACTCCTGTTAGTGTGATCAAAATCGCAGGCAATAATATCAGGAGCGCTTCAACACTCTCAGACAAAGAAAGGCTGCATTATGGAAAGATATTAGATGAGGAGGCCGATAAGCTTAATGACCTGATGAATAAGTTGCTCTCGTTTACCCAAATAGAGAATAAGGCAATCAAAATTAACCTAGAGAACATTAACCTGGAGGTATTCTGCCAGAATTTAATTGACAGTTACCAATTGAAGTATCCTATCTTTGATATCAGCTTTGATATTCAAGGTGTTGAATATTTTAAATCTGATCCGGTGTTAGTGGGGAGTATTTTTCAAAACCTGATTGACAATGCTTATAAATACTCAAGACCCGATAATAAAACGTTAAAGATCAGTATTGCTAAAGTTAAAAAACAGCTACTTTTCAAATTTTCAGATCATGGAATCGGTATTCCAGCCAAGGATATAAATAACATATTTAAAAAGTTTTTCAGAGTTCAAAATGAATATAACCAGCAGGGTAGTGTGGGCTTAGGTTTGGCATTCTGTGAAGAACTGGTTAAATTTATGAACGGATCAATAACAGTGGTGAGTGTTGTTGGAAAGGGATCTGAGTTTACAATAGAATTGCCTTACGATATATAATTATGCAAAAAGAAATTAAGATTGCCGTTATTGAGGATGATGAAAATTTAAGATTCCTGGTAGTGCATCGTCTGCAGGCCGAGGGTTATAAAGTAGTGGATGCTTCAGACGGGCAGATTGCAGAAGAGTTGATCATGACGGAGCAGCCGGATATTGTACTGCTCGACTGGATGTTGCCTACTAAACAAGGCTCTGAGGTTTGTCAGAATGTTAGAAAGCTAGGTTTTGATAATTTGATTATCATGGTTACTGCCAAGTCGCAGGATATTGATAAAATTGATGCCTACAGTTTTGGCGTTTCAGATTATGTGACCAAACCATTTAACATGGATGTTCTGGTAGCTTTAATTGACAACAAGGTTAAATTTGTAATCAATAACGAAAAATCAGAAGTTTATAAGTTTGGCAATATGGAACATCATCCGAACACGCATTCATTGTTGCGCGATAATAAAAAGATTGAGCTTACCATTCTGGAAAATAGGATTCTCCTTTATTTTTTAAAAAATGCCAATCAAGTTATCAATCGTGATGAGTTAATGATGGTTGTTTGGGGCTATAACTCTGATGTGAATACTCGAACGCTTGACATGCATATTGTGCGCTTACGTAAAAAAATTGAAAGTAATCCTGATAGACCTCATTTTATGCAAACTGTGCGTGGAGTAGGCTATAAGTTTGTGATTGAGTAAACTACTCTTTAGGGAGGTCATGACTTGGTACTCTTATTACCTTTAACTATAATTTGACGAGTTTCTTTTCAAACATAATTCGCCATTCCTCAGTTAATTCATTTAGATTAACTAAGCGTTGTAACCATTCTTTATTTTCTTGATCGTGATAGCGTACATAATTCACATCCATTACAGCTATTTTTTCGGGGTGTGAACTCAAATGGACCAGTTGGTCAGTTTTTTTAACAAAACCCGGTTGTATTATTCTTAGGTAATAGCCGGTAAGCCCTGATGTTTGAAGATGTACTGGAAATTTTTTATAGTTATACCTGATGCCAATCATATAGCATGGTCCGCGGGGTTCTGATACTTCCACTATTGCCTCGCCTAATTGATAGCGGTCGCCGATATAAACATGGCGCTCATGCGCATTTTCTCCTTGCAAGGTCAGGTTTTCGCCAAATGCTCCTTGTGTAAGGTCAAATCCTAGCTCATTTTTCCATTTCTCAAAATGGTCGGCATTATAGCAGCATATTGCTTTATCATTTCCACCGTGGTGTTTAGTGTTTTTAACCATATCGCCTAAAAAACCTGTAAGTTCTAATTGAATTCCTTCAGTTTGAATGGCTATTTTTCTGAATGCAGTCATCGCTTGCTGATGATCTGATACCAAAAGCTCAGCTTTGCCACGAATGTTTAAGGAAATAATATTAATGTTCTTCATAATGGAATAGTACTGAATATGAGTAGCATAATTAATTGTAGGATCATTGTTCCATCTAGGAAAAGAAAGTAATAATATTCATTTTTCTTCCATTTCGATTTGAAAATTAGCCAGCCTGATAAAAATATGGTCAGGCTGAGCGCAAAGAAATTTCCGTCAATCTTTTCAGTAAAGTTAAACAATAATAACAGGTAGGTTGCCAGTAATACCTGGCAAATCAGCAATGAATTTTTTTTGCCAAAAATTATTGGAATGGTCTTTAGCTCGTTGCTTTTATCTTGAAAAATATCTCTTATATCAAATGGAACTGTAATAGCTGCAATAAAAATAAATCGCTTTAAAAATAATAGTATCGTTTCATTTAGTGTAATTGTTGCAGCATTATTTCCCTCTATTGCAAGGATCGGGAGGAGCACACAACTTGCTGCCCAAACCAAAGCGATAATAAAAAGCTTGACTCCTGGAATATCGCGAAGGCTAAATCGTTTAGTATCAATCAAAAAAATGGGCAGGTTATAAGCAAGAGATATAAGCCCCAACCCGATAAGAAGTATTTTAGAAGAAGTATTCAAAAAAAAGCTCAATG
>CAMDQV010000236.1 GCA_945906015.1 Pedobacter schmidteae
GCATGCAAGGTCGCCCTGCGTGATTTTACTGATCATGGGTGTTTGCGTATCATGTGTAACGTCAGTAATGATCGCAATATTTGGTTTTATACGGTGTGCAATCATTTCTGCACCCCGAAGTCCAATTTCTTCTTGCACAGAGTTAACAATGTATAAACCAAAAGGCAATTTTTTCTTATTCTCTGTTAATAAACGCGCCACTTCAGCAATCATAAATCCACCTGCACGGTTATCAAGAGCACGTCCAACATAATAGCGATTATTCAGGATCATGAATTCATCCTCATAGGTAATGACACAACCCACATGGATACCAAGTTTTTCAACTTCATCGCTGCTGGTACAGCCGCAATCAAGAAATATATTTTTTAAAGTTGGAGCTTCTTCTTTCTCACCGCTGCGTGTATGAATGGCGGGCCAACCGAATACAGCTTTGACAATTCCTTTGTCGGTATGGATGTTCACCCGTTTGGAAGGAGCAATCTGATGGTCTGAGCCACCATTTCTGATGACATAGATCAATCCATCCTTGGTAATATAATTCACGAACCAGGATATTTCATCGGCATGAGCTTCAATCACCACCTTGAATTTAGCTTTAGGATTGATCACTGCAACTGCAGTACCATAATTATCAACCATGTGCTCATCACTATACGGTTTGATATAATCCAGCCAAAGACGTTGACCTTCCCATTCAAATCCTGTCGGAGATGGATTGTTTATATATTGTTCAAAAAAAGCCAGTGATTTTTTTGTCACCACAGGGATGTGCTTATGATCTTTATTTTTTGCCATCTTCTTATTTATTTTTTAATATTTTCTCCATGATCACAAAATCATGTCCATCCTTTTCGAAGGAGTTTTCGGTTTCTTCAAATCCAAATTTACTATAAAATCCTGAAGCATTTTTGCGGGCATTGCACCAAATACGTTCATAATGCTCTACTTCTAAAATTTCAAGTAAATAATTTAATAATTCAGTTCCATAACCTTTTCGCTGATAGGGTTCAAGAGTTGCAAATTTTCTTAAATGTATAGAATAGTCATTTTTAAAAAATGAAAGTACGCTGATCAGTTTGTTATCTTCAAATAATCCGAGGTGCATACCGTTTTCATCATCAGGCAGCATGATGTTATCAAGAGGTTGCCCGGGATATAAAACTTCTCTACGTATACGCCAGGTTAATTCATGAGATATTTGCTCAATATGCGACATGATAAAATCAAATTACAATGGGATATTTCCATGCTTCTTTTTCGGATTATTAACCACCTTGTTCTCAAGCATTTTAAAAGCTTTAATCAGCTTTTTTCTGGTTTCTGAAGGCTCGATCACTTCATCTATGAAGCCCCGTTCTGCTGCACGGTAAGGATTTGCGAAAATATCTGAATATTCTTTTTCTTTCTCGATCCAGCGTGCATTTGGATCATCGGCTGCTGCGATTTCCTTCTTGAAAATGATCTCAGCTGCTCCTTTAGCTCCCATAACCGCAATCTCAGCACTTGGCCATGCGTAATTCATGTCTGCACCAATATGCTTGGAATTCATCACATCATAGGCACCACCATAGGCTTTTCTGGTGATCACTGTGATTCGAGGTACCGTAGCTTCACAGAATGCATACAATAACTTAGCTCCATTGGTAATAATGGCATTCCATTCCTGATCTGTACCGGGCAGGAAACCGGGAACATCTTCTAAAACAAGCAGTGGGATATTAAAGCTATCACAAAAGCGTACAAAGCGGGCACCCTTAACCGATGAATTGATATCTAGTACACCTGCTAAAAATGCAGGTTGATTTGCTACAATGCCAATACTTCGGCCTGCCAGACGTGCAAAGCCTACAATAATGTTCTCTGCAAAATCTTTATGTACTTCAAGAAAAGAGTCTTCGTCAGTTAGCTCTGTGATAACTTCACGGATGTCATAAGGTTGTGAATTATTTTCAGGAATAATATCATTTAACTTCAGTCTCTGCTCTTGGCCAGGCTCGTAGGCAATAGTAGGAGTATTTTCCTCACAGTTCTGAGGCATATATCCTAATAGTTTTTTAATATGATTGATTGCATCAAGCTCATTGCTACAGGCAAAATGTGTGACACCTGATTTTGTGGAATGCGCTGATGCGCCTCCCAGATCTTCAGAACTCACAATTTCATGGGTCACTGTTTTTACTACATTGGGCCCGGTAACAAACATGTAGGAAGTGTTTTCTACCATCAATACAAAGTCTGTAATGGCCGGCGAATAAACAGCGCCTCCTGCACAGGGTCCCATAATAGCGGATAGTTGTGGAACGACTCCTGATGCCATGGTGTTTTTGTAAAATATATCGGCATAACCTCCCAAAGAAACTACACCTTCCTGAATTCGGGCACCTCCTGAATCATTTAATCCGATCACAGGAGCACCATTTTTTATAGCCAGATCCATAATTTTGCAGATCTTTTCGGCATGAGTTTCAGAAAGAGAACCCCCAAAAACTGTAAAGTCCTGAGAGAAGACATAAACCGGTCGGCCATTGATTGTTCCATATCCGGTGACAACTCCATCGCCGGGATAACGTTCTTTTTCCATACCGAAGTCTGTGGAACGATGCATAACCAGCATTCCGATTTCTTCAAAAGAACCCTCATCCAACAAGAAATGCAATCGCTCTCTGGCAGTAAGCTTGCCTTTTTTATGCTGGCTTTCAATTCTAGCCTTACCTCCACCCAAAAGAGCTTCTTCTTGTTTCTTTCTTAAAATTTCTATTTTATTGTTCAAAATATGTCGGGGTTTTAATTGCTCATTAAGCGTGAAATTACTAAAAATTGAATAAATGCATTGTACAAAACAGCTGTTTTCATTCGCTAAAATTAATGTTTTTAGATAGTTAAGATCCAAGTGACTATTGGAGGGGCAATTCAGCAAGGTGTAATTACAAATTCTTTTAATAATGGTACAAATGCTCAGATTAAAAGAATTAGTTTATAAACCGGTAAAAATTAATTAACTATGTTTTTTAGAATGATTAATAAATAAAATTCAGCTGAAATGTCAATTGAAAAAAACGAAAAACAAAAACGTGGTTATGATGAGTTACTTCAGGGTAATCGTGACTGGGTGAAGAATGAAACGGAAAAGGATCCTGACTATTTTAATAAATTGGCTGCAGGACAGGAGCCTGATGTTCTCTGGATTGGTTGTTCAGATAGTAGGGTTCCTGCCAATGAAGTGACTAATACCAAACCTGGTCAGGTTTTTGTTCACCGTAACATTGCAAACGTATGTGTACATTCTGATATGAATATGCTCAGTGTTCTTGATTATGCAGTCAATGTTTTAAAAGTTAAGCATGTGATTGTATCCGGACATTATGGCTGTGGTGGTATAGCCGCCGCATTAAGTAATCAGCAATTTGGACTAATTGATAACTGGCTTCGCCATATTAAAGACGTTTATCGCTTGCATAGCCATGAGCTAGACAGGATTTCGAATGAAACACTAAAAGTTAACCGTCTCGTAGAATTAAATGTGATTGAGCAGGTTTATAATTTATGTAAAACTACCATCGTTCAAAATGCATGGCGTGAAAGAGAAGACCTTGAAATCCATGGCTGGGTGATTGATATTAGCACTGGCCTTGTGAAAGACTTGCATGTTACTGCAAAATCAAGCGAAAATCTTGGTGAAGTATTTAAACTGGATGAGTCTAAAGTGAGATAAAAAAAAGAGCTAAATCGAGAGATTTAGCTCTTTTTTTTATCAGTTGTCTGTTATCAGTTGTCTGTTATCAGTTGTCTGTTATCAGTTGTCTGTTATCAGTTTGTGCATGCCTGAATAGCCTTGACCGAATTTAGTCAACTATAAGTTAATTGTTGTTGTAATTTTTCTTTTTTTGCTTCTTTTTTTCTTTTGTTAGCAAGTGTTATTTCTGTTGATAATCTAATTTCCAGGCTCTCAAAACCTATTGGAGTTAACCCGGACAAGGATTGATGTGGTTTGTAGCGGTTATACATATTAACAGCCTTGGCCGACATTTTTTTCAATTCTTCAAAATTAGCTGGTTTATAGCCCTCAAGGTATTGATTTTTTATAGTACCGTTTATTCTTTC
>CAMDQV010000237.1 GCA_945906015.1 Pedobacter schmidteae
CAAAAGCCGGAACTGCAGGAAGTGCTCTGTTTGCATTATTTCTTGTGATAGGGATTTTCAAAAAAAAGAATAAATAGTATTAAGTAATAAGTTATAGGTAATAAGTTATAAGTATTAAGTAATAAGTTGAAAGGGAAAAGCTGAAAGCAAAAAGGTAAAAGCAAAAAGCAGAGAAGAGCAATCATTAGAAATGAAGTAGTCTAAAGCAATTCTAACCACCTAACCAACATCAGATAACAGACAACAAATACCACTAACAACTAACCATCTAACAACTAACCACTAAATAGTATTGGGTATTGGGTACTAACTAACCATCTAACCAACTAACCAACTAAATAGTATTGGGTATTGGGTACTAACTAACTAACTAACCATCTAACCAACTAACCAACTAAATAGTATTGAGTATTGAGTACTAACCATCTAACCCCTAACCACCTAACCCCTAACCACCTAACCCCTAACCAACTAACCCCTAACTCAAATATTTCCCCACAATAGGCATCCTTCTCCCAATTCCGAAGGCCTTAGGCGAAACCCTTAAAATTGGAGGTGCCTGATTTCGTTTGAATTCGGCAACATTAACCATACGCAAAATCCGTTTTACTAAAGCCTCATCATATCCCATTGCAATGAGTTCTGCAGAGCTTTTTTTAAGTTCAATGTACTGATACAATACCCCATCAAGAATATCGTATTCTGGCAATGAATCAGAATCTTTCTGCCCTGGGCTAAGCTCTGCAGAGGGAGGTTTAACAATGCTGTTCTCGGGAATAATTTTCCTTTCCCGGTTAATGTAATGAGCAAGTTTGTAAACCTGTGTTTTATAAACATCGCCAAGCACGGCAATGGCACCCGACATATCACCGTATAAGGTGCCATATCCAACAGCACACTCACTTTTATTAGATGTATTGAGAAGTATATAACCAAACTTATTCGACATCGCCATTACAATAATCGCTCTGCTTCTAGACTGAATATTCTCTTCTGCTACATTGAAAGGAAGATCCTTAAATGCAGGTTTCATCATATTTCCGAATGCGGCGGCGGCCTCTTTGATTGGGATTATTTCATGTTTACATCCCAAATTATTGACCAAATCTAATGCATCCTGAATGGAATGATCACTTGAGTATTCTGAAGGCATCAATACTGCCATCACATTATCAGGGCCCAGCGCTTTAGCAGCAAGTGCACAAACGAGTGCAGAGTCAATACCGCCTGAGAGCCCTAGAATGGCCTTGCTGAATCCTGATTTTTCAAAATAATCCCTTATTCCAAGAATCAATGCATCATGTATTTGCTGAATATCGTTTTGAGGATCATGAATCATCGGTTTATGGCCAATAATTTGCCCGTATTCAAACGAATAAATTTTAAGGCTTTCAGAGAAATAAGGAAATTCATCAAGCAAAGAACCATCCTGATCAAAGACCAACGAACCCCCATCAAAAATAATTTCGGTTTGAGCTCCAACCTGATTAACATATAAGAGTGGTAGCTGATACTTTCTGCAATTATCTCCCAGAATCTGTACCCTTTCTTCATCATGATTATATGCAAATGGAGATGCTGCAATATTGATCATCAGATCGGGACTCTCATTAATAAGCATATCCATTGGCGAAATAACATACATCGGATTATCATTGATATTCCACATATCTTCACAGATTGTCAGGGCTATCCGATGACCCATAAACTCAATACAAGCAAAATTTACTGCCGGCTCAAAATAGCGATACTCATCAAAAACATCGTAATTAGGAAGTAATGCCTTATTGACAATAGATTTTATTTGAGTATCCTCAATAAAATAAGCCGAGTTATAGAGGTCTTTGCCCTCAATAGTTGGATTTTTTGTTGGAAGACCAATAATACAGGCAATTCCCTTACATGCAGCCGCAATCTTTTGTGCGGATGCTTCACACAGATCGATAAACTCAGAAAATTCCAGAAAATCACGAGGCGAATAACCGCAAACAGACAATTCAGCAAACACAACCAGGTTGGCACCCTCCGCTTTTGCAGACTGAATAGTTTCAATTATTTTGTTTGTGTTGTAATCAAAATCACCAATAATGTAATTTAGTTGCGCAAGGGCTATTTTCATTCGCTAATTCTTTAAAAACAAAGGCCCAATTACCTATTTAAAAGCTTAATACATAATTTACTATGCATTTTCATAATTTAGCAGCTAATAGTGTAATATGAGACCCAAGCAAATTTACCTGTTTTTTTTAATATGCCTGATCTTCCTGTCTTGTAATGACAAAAAGGCTCCAGATATCAGCAATATCAAGCTGAATATAAAGATTGAACGATTTGATCAGGAACTTGGCAGCATTAAACCTGATCAAATTTTAGAAAAAGTTCCTGCTCTGAGAAAAAAATATACCTGGTTCTTTGATGACTACATGGAAAAAATAATCAGTGTAGGTCAGTTAACTGACACTGTTTATTATAGTAATCTAGGGTAAATCATTCAAAATAAAGACTACCTGGAACTAAAATCGACTGTCGATAAAACCTTTCCAGACCTCAAACAGCAGGAGGAAGAAATCAATAGAGCCTTTAAATACATCCGATACTATTATCCCAAGCAAAAATTACCGCGATTGATCAGTTTCTTGTCCGGATTTGCGGTACAAACTCCAATTGGTAATGACTATATCGGAATAGGACTTGACATGTTTCTGGGAGAAAGCGGATCACGCTTTTACCCTGCATTGAGGCAAAGTATACCTGCTTATATTGCCAGAAGATTCAACCCTCAGAATATTAGTCCGAGGGTTATTGAATCGTTTATCCGTGAAGATATGTTTCCGGATCAAGACATAAACCGAAATCTATTATCTAAAATGATCTATAATGGTAAGATCCTTTATTTGATGGATGCAGTCATGCCTGAAACGAATGACTCCCTGAAGATAGGCTATACCAAGAAACAGTTGGAATGGTGCAACGAAAATGAGGCTAGCATTTGGGCATATTTGCTGCAGAACGAACTTTTGTTTGAGTCAGATTACATGAAGATTCAGAAATATCTGGCTGAGGCCCCTTTCACCCCTGGAGTAGGCGAAAATTTGGATTCTGCTCCTAAATTAGGGATTTGGACCGGATGGCAGATCATCAGGAAATACATGGATAAAAATCCGGAGATTAGTCTTCAAGAATTGATGCTTGAAAAAGACTCACAAAAAATATTGACAGATTCCAACTATAAACCAAGGAATTAATCTTATTATCACACAAGCCTGTAATCAATACGTATGAAAATCGGACTAGTATTATCTGGCGGAGGCATTCGTGGAATAGCCCATTTAGGTGTTCTGCAGGCTTTATCTGAGGCCGGTATCAAATTCAACAGGATTAGCGGAACGAGCGCGGGTTCGATAGTGGGTGCATTGTTTGCCCAGGGAATTGAACCTGCTGAAATTCTTAAGGTTTTTATGAATACCCACCTTTATAAGTATATCAGACCAGCTTTCAGTGTTAAAGGGCTCATGTCTTTGGATAAAATCAGAACTCTTCTTCTGGAATACATCCCTCATAATTCATTTGAGGGCCTGAGCACTCCTATGATTATTGCCGCCACCAATTTCAATGAATGTAAAGTGAGGTACTTCAGTTCTGGCGAATTAATTAATCCCATTTTAGCTTCTAGTGCTATACCTGTGTTTTTTAAACCGATTGAAATTGAAGGAAAAATGTATATAGATGGGGGTATCTTAAATAATTTTCCAGTAGAACCGCTCAGGTCAGATTGCGACTTTATTATCGGATCATCTTGTAACCATCTTCCTGATACTGATACTATTGAAAGCTATTTTAGTCTTATTGAACGATCGATAATTATGTCTATCAATTCAGATATGGCCGTAAAAGCGGCATATTGCGATGTAATAATTGAACCTCATGGCATGGGTGCAACTCGTGTGTGTGATGTAAAAAAAACTGAGGAGATCTATTGGCTAGCATACGAAGGCAACTCGATTATCGAATACATAACATTTGCCTTCAAAGTCTTCTCCACCTGCTTCCTTACCATATTTAATGATACCGCCATGCAGCT
>CAMDQV010000238.1 GCA_945906015.1 Pedobacter schmidteae
CTGTATTTTTGAAACTGTATCAATACATTTATCAGCCGCTCGTTTGTCTACATCGCAGATGAAACGAATCTCGCAGTTCTTTTGAGCAGCAAAATTTTGTGAAAGTGCTAACCCTCGGCTATTCACACCCATAATGGCCACTTGAATTCTTTCATTAGCCCCTAAGATTCGGGCATAACTTTTTGCACTAAAACCTGGCAAAACACCTCCAATCGAAAGTGCAGCAGCTCCAGTCACGGTTTTTTTAATAAAATCTCTGCGATTATCTGAATTTTTCATATGAATCAGTTTTAAGGCCTAAGGCCCATTTATAAATTATTTTTAATTGATCTCTATATCGGGAATATTCATCTTTCCAGAATTGGGTTTTTTCAGTCTCTGCAACTTGATTCCCCATGTGCACAGCAATGGCAACATCGCGGCCAGTATTTACATTAGAATCGGGATTCTTCATTATTTATTAATCCAATAATTATTAACGCTTTAATAATGCTTTGCTGAACATAGAATCTAGACTAACAGGAATACCACCCATTTTTTTACTTGCATCTGCGGCTTCCATAAACGCGCATATCTCTAATGTTTCTTCTGCACTAACAGGCACAACTCCAGTTTTAAAGAAATCAATAATTTTTAAGAGCAATGGATTATAGCCTGCATACTCGCCTATTTGAGCTGTTCCTTTTTCTGCAAACACAGTACCCCCGTATAAAGCAGAAGCTGGAGGACCTCCATATGCAGATTTACCTGAACGAATTCCGCGGAAAGTTCCTACTCTACCATCACTCCAAGTACCCGTAACCACATCAGTTTCGGGGGTACTCACTCTTACTACCTCTTTACAGCCTGTTCCCATAACAGTGAACAAAGATTCTACACCATGAATACCATACCAGAAAAGATCAGGATGAGTACTTTCTAGATGACATGGACTATACGTTTCGGCTCCCAGAACTTTTCCAAGCTTACCCGCAGCCAGTTCTTGCGCACCACTGGTATATCTTAAAGATGAAGAAGAGAAAACACCAACATTGGCCTTCTTTGCAGCCGCAAAAATTGCAGCAGCATCTGCCAGTGAAGCTGCAATAGGTTTGTCAATAAACAAAGGCTTACCTGCTTTGATTACCTCTAGGGCTTGTTCCAGATGTAGCCGACCATCATTCGTTTCTAAAAGAATGACATCCACCTTTTTTAAGAGATCAGCAATAGAGCTCGTTATTTCAACACCAAGGGTTTTCATTTCTACGGTAAAACCCGCAATTCTGTCAAAACTGCTCTGTATTGTCCTGCTACCATAAGGATAGGCAGCAAGCACTTTAAATCCTCCAAACTCAAGACCTGCCGTAGGATTGTTTAGCGCTTTTGTAAAAGCAACACAATGGGATGTATCCAGCCCTATGATCCCTACTCTTGTTCCTTCTGCAAACAATTGCTTGGAAGCGGAACCGAGATTTTCAGCGAAACCATTGAAACCTAAACCAATTCCTGCTGCAGCAAGGGCAGAAGTTTTAATAAAGGATCTGCGATTTTGTTCTGATCTCATTTTAATCTAAATTATTGATGTATTAACAAATACTTTCAACTACTATGAATAACAAAGTATTTCATATATGAAATTAGAATAAACATCCCGGTTTTACAAATTATGACCCTGCAATTTTACGATCAGATTGCTTCAATTATTTAACTCCAGGTTGAATTGGTGTCATTTTAGGAGCTAAAACCCGAAACATCAAAAACCAAGCGATAAGATATGCAGTTCCACAGAAAAGGAAAAGAATATAATACCCGGTTTGAATATCGCCCTGAGATTTGTAATAATCCAGTAAAGCACCAGCAGATTTTGCCAAGGCGATACTTCCAAAACCACCGAACATTCCGCCTATCCCTATTACAGCCCCAATAGACTTTTTTGGGAACATATCTGAAACGGTGGTCAGGATATTGGCCGACCATGCCTGATGTGCAGACATCGCAACACCAATAATTATAACAGCATACCACATATTATAGGAGCCTGCCGCCTGCGAAAACATCACTAAAATGGGGAAAAAAACATAAATAAGCATGGATGTTTTTCTGGCCCGAACCATGCTCCAGCCTTTGGTGTTCATAAACCACATAGGCAACCAGCCACCGGCAACACTACCAACACCCGCCATCAGATAAACAACTGCCACCGGAAAACTGATCTGCATTCCAACAAGACCGTACTCAGAAATCAGGAATGCAGGAAGCCAGAACAGGAAGAACCACCATACTCCGTCAGATAAAAATTTACCAACGGCAAAGGCCCAGGTTTGCTTATAGGTCAATAATTTACTCCATGGGATATCTGCCTGTGGTTGAGTGCCTTCGGCCAATACAGACTCGCCATCACTATTAATATGCGCCAACTCAGCTGCATTAACCCGCTTATGTTTATCGGGCGTATTATATAAAAGAAACCAGAAAATAAGCCATAAAAAACCAACGGCACCTGTTAGGATAAAAGCCATTTGCCAGCTATACGTTATTGCAATCCATGGTACAATCAAAGGAGCTATCACCGCTCCAATATTGGTGCCGCTATTAAAAATACCTGTTGCAAAGGCTCTTTCCTTTTTTGGAAACCACTCTGCCACCGTTTTAATGGCTGCTGGAAAGTTTCCGGCTTCAGTCACTCCCAGAAATGCTCTTACCACCCCAAAACCAAATGTAGAGGTTGCAAATGCATGCATAATAGAGGCTATACTCCAAAGGATTAGCGATACTGCATAACCAAGTTTACTACCAATTTTATCAATGATACTACCTACGCCCAGCATACCCAAAGCATAAGCCAATTGGAAAGCAGCCACAATGTTTGAATAATCAGACTCCGACCAATTAAACTCCTTCTCGAGCATTGGTTTTAGCAAGCTAATTACTTGTCTGTCGAGGTAATTTATAGTAGTTGCGAAAAAAACCAGTGAACATATCGTCCAGCGGTAATTAGTCATTGGCTGTATACTAGTTAATATGGGATTTTTCAAATCAGACCTGTTTTTAGTTTTATTATGAATTAAAATATTTCAATGCGTTAAAGTAGCAAATATTCTCAACCATTTTACCAAGCCATTCTGTATCAGCAGGCAACTCGCCATTTTCTACATCATTTCCAATCAAATTACAGAGTATTCTTCTAAAATATTCATGTCGAGGATAAGACAGAAAGCTTCTTGAATCGGTGATCATACCAATAAACCGACCTAAGAGGCCCATATTTGATAATGAATTAATCTGATCTATGATTCCATGTTTCTGATCAAGGAACCACCAGGCTGCACCAAACTGGATCTTCCCTGCTATAGTGCCATCATTAAAATTACCAGCCATGGCTGCAAGCATTTCATTGTCGGCCGGATTTAGGTTATACAATATGGTCTTAGTCAGCCTGTTTGTTGAATCGAGTTTATTTAAAAATTTTGATAGCCCTGCTGCCTGCGAAAAATCGCCAATGGAATCAAATCCGGTATCCGGACCCAGCTGATCTAAAAGTCTGGTATTATTATTTCTTAGCGCACCAACATGGTATTGCTGAACCCAGCCCTTTTCATGATCCCAAACGGCCAGATTGATGAGCATGCATGACTTAAATTTTAATACTTCAGAGCTTGTTAAAACCTGCTGATCAAGGATCTTACTAAAGATACCTTCAATTTCAGCATCTGTATATTCTTCACAGTAAAGCTGCTCTAGCCCATGGTCAGAAACAGTACAACCATGCTGAGCAAAAAAATCATGCCTGCCTTTTAAAGCAGCTAAAAATTGAATGAAATTAGTTATTTGCTGCCCTGAAACTCCAGCCAGCTTTTTTATGTAGGAATTAAACTCCGGAACATTATCTGCATTCATTGCCTTATCAGGTCTGAATGATGGCAAAACCTTTACAGAAAACCCATCTGCCTTGATCTTTTGATGAAATAAGAGATCATCAAGAGGGTCGTCGGTTGTTCCAATACTTTCAACATTCATTTTTTGAATCAGTCTGCGAACAGAATATTCAGGAGTTTGAAGTTTAGCCGTACAGTCATCATAGATC
>CAMDQV010000239.1 GCA_945906015.1 Pedobacter schmidteae
GATTCAATTGTCATTCAGAACCTTTCGGAGTTTATGACCAATCAGTACGTAACTATCAATGGCAATGTAAGAAACCCCGGGACTGTAATTTTTCGCAAAGGCATGAAGTTGTCTGACCTGATCGCTATGGCTGGTGGACTAAATGAACAAGCTGCAGGTCACCATGTGGAGATCTCCAGAATAATTAAAGACAAATCTGACAATGTTGCAAACCAGTTGGTTGAAACGTTTAATGTAAATATTGAAACCGGAACTGGTGATATGGAGTTACAAGCACTTGATTATATTCATGTACCCCGTTTAGTAAATTTTCGGCCACTCGGCAATATCAGTGTGACTGGCGAAGTATTATTTCCAGGTGAATATGCTGTGCAAAAGCGCGACGAAACTGCTCTTGACTTTTTACAGAGAGCCGGCGGGCTTAGTCCTTACGGATCATTAGAAAGTGCACAGATCTACAGAAACAGGATCAGGGTTGACCTGGATCTAACTCAAAGCACATTAGATCCAATAACTCAAAAAAGTATGATCTTGCTTCCAGGCGATAGTATTTTTGTCCCAAGAATTATATCGTTTGTAAAAGTTTCGGGTGCGGTAAGTAACCCTCAATACATCAGTTACCAGGGGCGCAGCTTCAAATATTATATCAACTCTGCAGGTGGTGTTCTTGAAGATGCCCGAATTAAAGGAGCTTATGTTCAATATCCCAATGGTTTGAATAAACCGGTCCGGAATTTTCTAGTATTCAGAAGCTACCCCTCTGTTATACCTGGCAGCATAATCACAGTGCCTAAAAAGAACCCGGATAGTAAAAGGAGACTAGGATTTGCAGAAATTTCAGGAATCACTTCAGCCATTACAGCACTTATTGGGCTGATAGCCATTTTATACAAATAATATGAGTAAGGAAACCTATCCATACGAGCCTGAATTTTCATTCAAACAAATCTTTCAAAAACGTAAAGGAGACATTGTTTACCTGTGGCAAAAACGTATTGAAATTAGTGCTTTATCCATCTTAGGTGCCTGTATAGGTATTGCCTATGCTTGGTACAAGCCTGTTACCTATACTTCGAGACTTTCATTTGTAGTTGAAGAAGCCAAAGGAGGCGGAGGTTCACTGATATCCGGATTAGCCGGACAACTTGGCTTTGATATTGGTGGGATGTCAGGGACAGGTGGAGTATTGGCTGGCGACAATGTACAGCAATTACTACGCAGTACCCGAATGATAAAAAACACCTTGCTAACTCCCTTTGATGATAAAAAAGACATCACTATTGCGGATGAATATGCCAGAACAGCCAAGTTAAGTGAAGCATGGGGCGATAAATATAATAATGGAATACCTGTTACTTTCCCAAAAAATACAGAAACGTATACCAGACTCCAGGATAGCCTGATTCAAGTGATCATTAAAAGGATAAGCGATAAAGAACTTGCTGTTGGTAAGCCGGATAAAAAATTGAGTTTTTTCGAAGCAACGGTTACCATGCATAATGAAAAGCTTGCTCAGGTATTCACTACCAGACTTATTCATGAGGCAACGCGCTTTTATATTGAAACCAAAACTAAAAGACAAAGAAATAATGTGAACCGATTGCAATTAAGGGCCGATAGCATTGAAATACTACTAAACCGCAAAACATATATTGAAAATGCGGCAAATGACATTATGCTGGATAAAAACCCGGCATACATTACTCAAAATGTGGCCATTGAATTAAAACAAAGAGATAAAGGAGTGTTACAATCCGTTTATGGAGAAATTGTAAAGAACCTTGAAATTAGCCGTACCATGTTGCTACAAGAAACTCCTACCTTCCAAATAGTTGATGAGCCTGAGCTGCCCCTTAAAAAGAATAGAACAGGATACCTGATGTCAATTATTTATGGGATGATGGCTGCCGGTGCCGCCGGATGTGTGTATTTTTTGGTCATGAGGGCTAAGGTAGAGACTGAAGGTTAGGTTCGCTGGAGACCCACCACTTTGCTGGCGCATGCGTGACGCGTGTGATTTTCTTTTTTGATTGGTGTTTTACCTCAACCAATTAATTGCCATTAAGATAAATTTGAGCTGATTTAACGAAGGTCCCTCACCTGCTGAAGGGCAGGGTTCGGGATGACATTGGATTTTTGATTGAAATTTATTTTTAAAACCGCTGTGCAGGTGTCATAATGAATAGAGGTAAAGACTTACGAAATTACCTAGGCGTTTAGAAAGACAATTTCGACAGTCACATATTTGGCTAGCGTAAGTGTGTCGCGGGTGCTTTTTTTTAAAGTATTGTGCAAGTGTCATCCCTGCCTACCGGCAGGTAGGCTGAACAAAGAGAATGAACTTTGTTTTATGATGTATAGTTTTTCCCGCTCATGGCCGCGGGGGCTTAGTGTCTTTTGTCTTGAAACAAAAGGCACCAATGCCGAAGCGCCCTTGCGCTGAGACCACGAAGACCTTTAAAAAACAATAAAAATACTGAGTAAATCAAGAAATGACCCCTCAAAAAAGTCGGGGCAGGCTTTGCTTCCACCGCTCCAAAGGAGTCCTACGGACACAGGGCAAAACACCTGGCCCGCCGTTCTTTCATCCCACCGCGCGGATATTGTAGTTCATTTGGTAGTTATTCTTTAGTTTGATATTCTTTAAATACTGCTCCTGATTGAAGTAGGATTTTAGTAGGAAATAAATTCGAATGAATTTTATTTAGGTCCCTCACCTGCTGAAGGGCAGGATTCGGGATGACATTAGTTTAGTATTTAAAGTTAATTTTCAGCAGGAACATTTATTTCCACTTACCCCTAAAAAACATCCTCAACGCAATTTTCTTTTCTAGGTAAGATTTACCCTTCAGTTTCAGGAATTTATGAATTAGATTTTTCTGATTTGCATTGAGATTATGTTGGAAAGTATGGTAAAACTCAGTCACAAAACTAATCTGATCTTCAAATAGGTCGTTCTTCTTAAAGGACTGACGTACTTCTGCCCACAAGCGGCTTAACCTACCCAATTTATGGAAATTACCAACATCCGAAGCATTATCCCTGTGTTTACGATACCAGATCAAAGAATCCGGAACTACGGCAACCTCCCCAAATGTATACGCAATTAAAGACATCCAGGTATCATGATTTAAAGCAGCATTCTCTGGGATACTTGAAAAATAGTTCCTCATGTTTGGATTCATCAACATGGTACAACCATTCACAAAACATCCAAACAAAAGTGTATCCAAACAATGAATGTAAGCTCCCTGGCCTAGTTCATTCCGAAATGACTTATTCAACAGATTCTTATCTTCATCAACCAGAACCAGATCAGAATAGACCATAGCTGGACGTTGACTCCCTTCTATCTTGAGTAAAAGATCTGCTGCAGACTGAATTTTACCGGGTAGCCAGATATCATCCTGATCAGACAATGCAATATAATTGTCAACAGAAGTCAAAGAAACAGCCCTTTTGAAATTACCTATAAACCCAAGTCTTTTGTCATTTACAAAATACTTTAAAAGCCCTTTTTGCTGATATTGATCAAGTATTTTTTGGGTACCGTCTGTAGATTGGTCATCACATACAATAATTTCGGAAGGCAAGAGCGATTGAGAAAGTATAGAATCAAGCTGCTCTTCTAGATATTTTTCGCCATTATAGGTAGCCATAGCGATAGAAATGGAAGGATAAACAATTGATACCGGCAATTTGGGGGTCATATCCTGAATAGTTACGGCTATCATGCCGAGTTTTTTAATTGCAATGAATGTAAAAATACCTAATAAAAATAAGAAATATTATAGTTTGATGAAGGCTCCTCACCTGCTGAAGGGCAGGATTCGGGATGACACTTGGGAGTTAGATTGAAATTTATTTTTTTAAGCGCTATGCAACTGTCATCCCGAACGTAATGAGGGAACTTAGTTTTTTGAAGGCTAATTTGTTTATAGTTTGATGAAGGTCCCTCACCTGCTGAAGGGCAAGGTTCGGGATGACAGGTGGGAGATAGATTGAAATTTATTTTTTTAAGCGCTATGCAAAGTCATTCCGAACGTTTGAGGGAACTT
>CAMDQV010000240.1 GCA_945906015.1 Pedobacter schmidteae
TCTAAAATTATGATTCTTAAAAGATATTTTTAGACATTGAACTTATAATGGATGTGAGATGGGAGATATGAGATTGCACAATTTGCTTTTAGCTTTCGCCTTTCTGCTTTTAACTTACAACCTATAACTTACAACCTATAACTTACAACTTAAAACTTACAAAATGGCAGGTAATTCATACGGTCAACTATTCCGCATCACTACATTTGGAGAATCTCATGGTATGGCCATAGGTGTAATCATTGATGGTTGTCCTTCAAACCTGGTGGTTGATATGGATTTTATCCAGGCTGAACTTGACAAGCGTAAACCCGGGCAATCAAAGATCACTACTCAAAGAAAAGAAAGTGATACGGTACAGATTCTTTCTGGAGTGTTTGAAGGAAAAACAACCGGAACTCCAATAGCCATGATTATTCCAAACGAAGATCAGCGATCAAAAGATTATTCACATATTAAGGATGCATACCGCCCTTCGCATGCTGATTATACCTATGATGCAAAATATGGACATCGTGACCACCGTGGTGGAGGAAGATCATCGGCAAGAGAAACTGCCGCAAGAGTAGCAGCAGGAGCAATTGCCAAACTCTTATTGGCTCATAATGGGATTGAAATTTTTGGTCATGTTTCTGCGGTAGGCACAATCAATGCACCTCAATTATCGCTGAAATCTGTTTCTGAGCTGCTGGAAATCAGGGAAAGCAATATTGTTCGCTGTGCAGATCCGGCAACGGCAAATGAAATGATTGAACGTATTGATAGCATCCGAAAAGAAGGCGATACTGTAGGCGGTAAAATATCATGCATCATAAAAAATTGCCCGGTGGGATTAGGCGAGCCTGTATTCGATAAATTACATGCCGATTTGGGTAAAGCCATGCTCAGCATCAATGCAGTTCATGGATTCGATTATGGATCTGGATTTGAAGGTTCTGAAATGAAAGGTTCTGAACACAATGATCTATTTATTCCGCCTAAGGATGGCAAAATGGCAGATAACTTCAAAACTGTTACTAATTATTCAGGCGGCATACAGGGTGGCATCTCAAATGGAATGGATATAACCTTCAGAGTTGCATTTAAACCAGTAGCTACGATCATGCAAAAACAGCAAAGCCTTGATTCATCAGGAAATGTTTCAAATGTGCAGGGAAAAGGAAGACATGATCCTTGCGTAGTTCCACGTGCTGTTGCCATAGTAGAGGCAATGGCTGCGCTTGTGCTGGCTGATCATTTGCTAAGAAATAAGGTAATTAAGCTTTAAATATCCATTTGGGGTATGCTAGTTGAGATTGCCGCGCTACGCTCGCAATGACAAAGTAGCGTTTGCAATGACAGAGTAGCGTTTGTCTTTGCGAGGAGGAACGACGAAGCAGTCTCATCAATAGTTTTCACTTGTCTTTGCGAGTAGGTACGACGAAGTAATCTCATGTTTTGAATTCAATTGCTAATAGAGATTGCCGCGCTACGCTCGCAATGACAGAATAGTACTCGCAATGACAGAGTAGCGTTTGTCTTTGCGAGGAAGTACGACTAAGCAATCTCATGTTTTGAATTCAATTGCTAGTTGAGATTGCCGCGCTGCGCTCGCAATGACAAATTAGTGCTCGCAATGACAGAGCAACCTTCGCAATAACAGAGCAGCGCTCGCAAAGACAGAGTAGCGTTTGCAACGACAAAGTATCGCTATCAGAATAATTTTGGAAACTTATTCGGGAAACTTTCACTCATCATTTCATAAACGATCTCTATCACATCATCTACTGAAGGCTTACTAAAATAATCTCCATCCGAACCATATGGGGTACGGTGTGGTTTACCGGTCAATGTTCTTGGTTTCCCATCCAGATAATGATAGCCATTTTGACCTTCCAAAACTTGCTGTAAAATAAATGCAGATGAACCACCCGGCACATCTTCACCAACAACAAGCAGCTTACTGGTTTTACGCAATGATTTAGAACAAAGTTGATCCAGATCAAATGGAAGAAAGGTTTGAGGGTCAACAATTTCAACATCAATACCCATTTTGATAAGTTCATCGGCCGCTTGTTCAACAATCCTTAATGTTGATCCATACGAAACAATGGTCATGTCAGATCCTTCACGAAGAAGCTCAGCCTTACCCAATTCAACCGTAAATTCACCAACATTTGTAGGCATTTTTTCTTTGAGGCGGTATCCGTTCAAACATTCAATAACTAAGGCCGGTTCATCACCCCTTAAAAGTTTATTGTACATTCCAGCTGCTTGAGTCATATTTCTAGGCACACATACATGCACACCTCTCAACGAATTAATGATCACACCCATCGGAGATCCTGAATGCCAAATGCCTTCTAAACGATGACCGCGTGTTCGAACAATCAATGGCGCTTTTTGTCTTCCCTTTGTGCGATAACTTAACGTAGCAAGATCATCACTTAAAATATTCAAAGCAAAAAGTAAATAATCCAGATACTGTATTTCTGCAATCGGCCGTAAACCACGCATTGCTAATCCAATACCCTGACCAATAATGGTCATTTCACGTATTCCGGTATCGCTGATCCGCATTTTTCCATATTTAGCCTGGAGCCCGGCAAAACCTTGATTTACATCTCCAATAGCACCAACGTCTTCACCAAATGCAAGAATTCGCGCATCACGCGAAAAATTTGAATCAAAACATGCGTTTAAGACTTCCCTACCATCAACCATTTTTGAATCAGCATTATACTCAGGCAAAATGGCCTTAACATGTAATGGAGATTCACTTGAGCCAGTAAAAAGTTTTGAATTATATCGTTCAAAATTAGAGTCATGCTGTTGCTGATACCAAAATTGCAAGTGTTGTTTGGCCTCCGAATGCTCATTCCTCAACATCCGTATTGCAAGCCGCACCAATGATGTAATATCCTTACGGGATGGATCAACACTTTCTTTCAGTGCATTTGCTGTTTTTATAAGCTCCTGATTAGTAGTGCCCTGAATTAGCTCAACTACAGAATCGAGCTCTAACTTCATTAATACATTAAAATCAGCCCAAGCCTTTTTCTGACAATCACGTATATATGCTTTGGCAGTAATTTCAATTTCATTTAACTCCTCTTCAGTAGCAATAGCAGATTCGATCATCCATTTTCGCATCTGCAACATACAGTCGTATTCGCTTTCCCAGGCAATTCTTGTCTTATCTTTATAGCGTTCATGCGATCCAGAAGTTGAATGCCCTTGTGGCTGGGTCATTTCGGTTACATGGATCATGACCGGTATATGCTGGTCGCGACAAATTTTTATAGCCTTTTCATAGGTTTCACACAAACCAGGGTAATCCCAACCTCTTACTTTAAAGATCTCATAGCCTTCTCCTTTTTCATCACGCTGAAAACCTTTAAGAATTTCAGATATGTCTTGCTTTGTAGTCTGATATTCAGCTGGAACAGAAATTCCATAAGCATCATCCCAAATGGATATAGCCATAGGTACCTGAAGTACTCCTGCAGCATTAATTGCCTCAAAAAATATCCCTTCAGAAGTTGAGGCATCACCAATGGTACCAAAGGCTACTTCATTTCCATTAACAGAGAAATTCTTTGCATGTTCGAGCTCAGGATTATTCCTGTACAATTTTGAAGAAAGTGCCAAACCAACCAAGCGACCCATTTGTCCGCCTGTGGGTGATATATCTGCAGAAGAGTTTTTTGTTTTTGTAGTATCCAGCCAATTGCCGTTCTCATCCAAGAGTCGGGTTGCAAAATGGCAATTCATCTGCCTTCCCCCAGATGCGGGATCAGCATCAGTATCTGTGTTAGCGTAAAGCTGGGCAAAGAATTCAGGCAATGTTAACATACCTGCAGCAAGCATAAAGGTTTGATCTCGATAATAGCCTGAACGCCAGTCGCCAGCCTTAAATGCCTTTGCCATAGCTAACTGTGCAATTTCTTTTCCATCCCCAAAGATTCCAAATTTAGCCTTGCCTGTAAGAACTTCCTTACGACCTAAAAGACTTGCCTGTCTGCTTTCAAAAGCAATCTTATAATCACTTATAATGATACTTCTAAAATCTTCAAAAC
>CAMDQV010000241.1 GCA_945906015.1 Pedobacter schmidteae
ACAGAGAAACAATTAACTAAAGATAGCATTCCTGAAAAAAACCCCACCTTATCTCCTGATAGAACTCAGGTTGCATTTACAAAAAACAATGACCTATATTCTATCGATATCGCTTCAGGCATAGAAACCAGATATACAAACGATGGGTCAAATGTGATCTATAATGGATGGGCTTCATGGGTATATTTTGAAGAGATCCTTGGCAGACCAACCCGATACAAGGCTTTTTGGTGGAGCCCGGATAGTAAACAGATCGCATTTATGCGTTTTGACGATTCAAAAGTTCCTGTATTTCCTATTTACAATTCAAGCGGACAGCATGGCTTTCTTGAAAATACTAGGTATCCTAAACCTGGAGACAAAAATCCTGAAGTCAAAATGGGATTGGTTAACAGAGGTGCAAATGGAATAGTATGGGCTGATTTTGATCCGAAAAACGATCAGTATTTTGGCACTCCTTTCTGGATGGCCGATAGCAAAACACTGTGGATGCAATGGATGAACCGCGATCAAAATCATCTCATTATTTATAGTGTCAATCCAATCAATGGTAGCAAAAGGGTTATTCATGAAGAAACACAAAAAACCTGGGTCGACTGGTTTGATGAACTGTATTTTCTTAAAAATGGACAAGGTTTTATCCTGAAAAGCGATAAGAGCGGCTGGGGTCATTTTTACTATTATGACCTAGAAGGTAATTTGAAGAAACAATTAACATCCGGATATTGGAGAGTGAATCAATTGGTATTAGTTGATGAAAAGGATCAAGAACTATTTTTCACAGCAAGACAAGAAAATTCAACAAGAAATGACCTTTACCGTGTTAGCTTGAAGGGTAATGAAGAACCTATCAGGTTAACATTCGGAAATTATGACCATCAGATCAGTATTTCGCCTGACGGCAAGTATTTCCTGACAACTTATTCTAATATAACAAGTGCCCCTAAATCAGCTTTATTGGATAATAAAGGGACTATTATTCGTGAGCTATCCGATTCAAAAGGCTCGGCATTTGATTCCTATCAACTTCCTAAAACAGAGCTTAGCTATTACAAGACGCGCGACGGCCTTGAACTCCCAATGACCATTACTCTTCCTTTAAATTTTGATCCAATCAAAAAATATCCTGTCTGGATCTCTGTTTATGGTGGTTCGGATGCCGGAACTGTTTACGACCGATGGAAAAGTCCATTGGGGCTTACCTATTGGTGGGCTAAGGAAGGTATCATTCAAGTAGCCATTGATAACCGAAGTTCAGGGCATCTGGGAAAAACAGGAATGGATTTCATTTACCGAAAACTGGGGAAATACGAGATCGAGGATTATATGGATGCGGCCAATCTGCTAAAATCAAAGCCTTATGTTGACGGTACACGAATTGGAATTACAGGGGGTAGCTTTGGCGGGTATATTGCTGCAATGGCTCTGACTTATGGCTCTGATGTATTCACACATGGTATTGCTAATTACTCTGTAACTGATTGGTCACTTTATGATACACATTATACCGAACGCTTTATGGGAACTCCTCAGAATAACCCAGAAGGATATAAGATCACCTCAGTACTAACTTATGCAGACAGGCTAAAAGGAAACTTGCGTATTGTACATGGTACAATGGATGATAATGTTCACATGCAGAACAGTATTCAACTAATCAGCAAACTGCAGGATCTGAATAAACATTTTGAATTTATGCTCTATCCAGGTGAACGTCATGGCTGGGGTGGTTCAAAAGCAAGACATAGCAATCAGGAAAATGTGCGCTATATCTATATGAATATGCTACAAAAGCCAGTGCCTGCAGAATACCTCGAATATTGGAAATAAATTCAATGCAGATTAATAAAAACAAAGAAGCTCCTGCAGAAATCTGCAGGAGCTTCTTTGTTAAGCGATATGTATAATGCTTATGCCAATTGCTTGCTAAGTTTTTCAGCAAGAACTGATTTTGGCACTGCACCAATTTGTTTATCTACAATTTCACCATCTTTGAAGAACAAAAGAGCAGGAATATTACGGATCCCGAATTTCATTGAAATGCCCGGGTTATTATCTACGTTTACTTTTCCAACAACCGCTTTACCTTCGTATTCTTTTGCGAGTTCTTCAACAACCGGGCCTACCATACGGCAGGGACCACACCATTCTGCCCAAAAATCAACCAGAACAGGTTTATCAGATTTAAGGACTAATTCGTCAAAGTTTGCATCTGTTAATTCTAATGCCATAATAATAAGATTTTCATGTTTATAATTCAAAGATAGTATTCAATATTCCTGCTACAAATATACCCTGCTTTTGTGACATTAATTCAACTTATAGCGAACTCCAACCAATTTAGAAATTTCTTTTAAAAACTCATTACTTGGATTAATCCTAACTGATTTTGAGGGCATTTCAAGTGTCGTTTCTTCATCATAATCCATAATCATGAATTTCAACTGGCAATTTCTACTTTCATTTTGATCAGAATTGATCTTTACAATTTCATCTATCTTATTCATGAAAGTTTCGGATAGCTCAGTAAGAGGAAGTTGAATAGTCAAACATTTTGACATTTTATCCCTCAATTCCGATAAAAGAACTATACTATTAACTTTAAACTCCCAGATATCATTTTGTTTATACCGCTCGGTAACTATACCTCTAACTTGTAAAAACAAACCAATAACCAAATATTGTTTTAGCTTGATATAATTATCACCAAAAAGAGCAATTTCAAAAGTCTCGCCATAATCTTCAAACGTAAAGAAACCAGAAGGTGTACCAGATTTTGTAGTACCATGTCTGCAAGCTGACACCAAACCGCCTATGACCAAATCGCGATTACTTATTTTTTTGAACTCCTGCTGATCTTCAGGCAGAATCTCAGCGCCTTTCATTCTATTTACAAGGCTAAGGTGTTTAACCTGATGTGAGCAAAAATTATCAAGCTCAAACTTATAATTGTCTAAAGGATGTCCGGTGAGATAAATTCCAATCGATTCCTTTTCATATTTCAATTTCTCGATCAATCCCCATTCTTCACATTCAGGCATTTGAGGTTCTGAAATTTCAGCATCATTCGTCCCTCCAAACAAGGAAGCCTGGGAGGAGTTTAAGTTATTCTGAAAATCATTTGTGTATTTTATCAGACGCTCAATACCGTTATAAAAACTAGCGTCAGCCTTAAAAAAGAATTGCGACCTATGATGTCCAAAGCAATCAAATGCTCCCCCATAAACAAGGTTTTCATACACTTTTTTACTAACAGATCTGGAGTTGGTACGTCTTGCAAAATCATAAATACTTTGATAAAGTCCGTTTTCTGTTCGCTCTTCAACAATACTTTCAACAGCCTTCTCACCCACCCCTTTCATTCCTGACATACCAAAACGAACCTCGCCTTTTTTATTAACGGTAAAACTCAGTTCAGATTCATTGATATCTGGTCCTAACACAGAAATTCCCATTTGTTTACATTCTTCCATAAAGAAGGATATTTTTTCGATGTTATTCTGATTATTCAATACAGCAGCCATGTACTCAGATGGATAATTAGCCTTTAAATAGGCGGTCTGATAGGCTACAAAAGCATAACATGTAGAGTGCGATTTGTTAAAAGCATATTGTGCAAAAGCTTCCCAATCTGTCCAAACCTTTTCTGTTACGGTTGCGTCATGCCCGTTTGTTTTACAGCCCTCCATAAACTGAGCTTTCATTTTATTCAACACTTCGATCTGCTTCTTACCCATTGCTTTACGCAGCACATCCGCATCACCCTTGCTAAAACCTGCAAGTTTTTGCGATAAAAGCATGACCTGCTCCTGGTAAACCGTAATTCCATAGGTTTCTTCCAGATGCTCCTTCATGTCCATCAGGTCATAATTTACCTCCTCTCGACCATGCTTTCGGGAAATAAATTTGGGAATATATTCAATTGGACCAGGCCGATAAAGCGCGTTCATGGCAATCAGATCCTCAAACTTATCTGGCCTCAGATCGCGAAGGTACATTTGCATACCGTCGCTCTCAAACTGAAAGGTT
>CAMDQV010000242.1 GCA_945906015.1 Pedobacter schmidteae
CTTAATCCAGAAATTATTGAAAAATGGAAACAAGGAACGGGCCTTACTGTTCGGGATGGCTATGGACAAACTGAAAGTAGCCTTCTTGCAGGGAATATGCCCGATAGTATTATAAAATATGGTTCAATGGGTAAGCCGACATTTCTTTATGACATCGTAATTGCAGATGATGAAGGTGTAGAAATTCCTCCATTCGAAGAAGGTAATATCTGTGTAAAAATGCATGAAAACAAAGCCAATGGGATATTTACTGGATATTTAGGAGAGCCTGAAAGAAATGATAAGGTCTTTAGACATAACTTGTATTACACTGGCGACAAGGCTTACAAAGATGAAGAAGGATACATCTGGTTTGTGGGCAGAGATGATGATGTTATCAAAGCCTCGGATTATAGAATTGGACCTTTTGAAGTGGAAAGCATATTAATTGAACATAAAGCAGTGGTAGAGGCAGCCGTAGTTAGTAGTCCGCATGAAATAAGAGGGTTTGCTGTAAAAGCCTTTGTACTTTTACGGAAAGGAGAGGTGCCTAGTAAAGCGCTGGCCGAAGATTTGTTTAACTATTGTAATAAAAATCTTGCTACTTATAAAATACCAAGAATTATAGAGTTTGTTGAGAGTTTACCCAAAACAATAAGTGGTAAAATTAGGCGAGTAGAATTGAGGGTTGCCGAAGCACATAGCAAAAGTCAAAAAGAGATTAGGGCCAATGAATATTTCCACTCCAAATATTAAATCTTGCTTTAGCAAGTATAAAAACAAGCCATGAAAAGACCATGGAATATTATTGATTGTCCGGTTTATAGCCTTGCTACCTATTTTGAAGGTAAGGTAAATATGAATATCTGCACCTATGTGAGCGCTATAAGCATGGAGCCCAAAATCTATGCAATTGCTATTTACAATAACACCAAAACATTGCAAAACATGTTTCAAACCGATAGGGCAATCTTGCAATTCCTTCATCCTGAGCACTATAAGCTGGTTAGAAATTTGGGCCAGCGATCTGGATTGCAATTCGATAAGTATCAGTATCTCAAGAAAAATGATTTATTGGAAAGCTGGAATGGTATGGATGTCTTAAAAAACACATCAGCACGCATTTTACTTGAAAAAATCGATTTTAAACAAACCGGAGATCATGTTTTATTTACGTTCAAAGCTGAAAAATACAAGAGCTATCATTCTGAAGTTTTAACTTCGGAAATCTTAAGAGTTAAAAAAATCATAAGGGCATGACCGAAGCAGAAACAGACCGCATCATTGAAATGGCATGGGAAGACAGAACCCCATTTGAAGCCATAAAAATTCAATTTGGCTTTACCGAGTCAGACGTGATTTCGCTGATGAGAAAAGAACTAAAAAGAAGCAGTTTTAACTTATGGCGAAAACGTGTCAATAGTGGGGTGAGCCAAAAGCATCTGCATAAACGAACCGATGAGATTAACCGGTTTAAGTGCACTTTACAACGCAGCATCAGTATGAATAAAATCAGCAAGCGCTGAGATGAAAACAGTCAAAAAAGAAAACTTTCCCGTTAAAATTTGTATAGTGTGTGAAAGGCCCTTTAGCTGGCGAAAAAAATGGGCAAAGGTTTGGCAAGATGTAAAGTACTGTAGCGAGAAATGCAGAAAATTAAAGCACCTCAATGAGTAAATCTGATAAAGTCTCCCTATTAAGTAAAGCAAAACAAATACCTGTTTTATTCTATTTTCTAAAATGGTTATTCCTTTCTACTTTAGTTGGTGTTCTGGCAGGATCTACCTCCGCATTCTTTTTAATTTTTTTAGATTGGGTAACAGAATGGCGAGAGAATCACCTTTGGATAATTGCTTTTTTACCTCTAGCCGGGCTGATTATTGGTCTGGCATACCACTATTGGGGAAAAGAAGTGGTCAATGGGAATAACGTATTACTAGAGGAATTTCATAGTCCAAAAAAGATAATCCCCTTAATAATGGCTCCGCTTGTTTTATTCGGGACTCTAATTACTCATCTTTTTGGAGGTTCAGCAGGTCGTGAAGGAACAGCAGTTCAAATAGGGGCAGCTATTTCAGATCAGTTCAGCAAATTGTTCAGCTTAAATGAAAACGATCGTAAAATCCTGATAATTATCGGTATTAGTGCAGGTTTTGCTGCAGTATTTGGCACTCCCCTTGCCGGAGCTGTATTTGCATTAGAAGTGATGTTTTTTGGTAAAATAAAATCAGAAGCCTTGTTACCAAGCCTGATCACCGCTTTTATTGCTGATTTTACATGCACTGCATGGAATGTTTCACACACCCAATATAGTATTCCAATTGTACCTGATATAGGTATAATAAACCTTCTTTGGGCGGCGCTTACAGGTATAATTTTTGGACTAAGCTCCTGGTTATTTTCAAGATCTATGCATTTTTGGACCAAGCTGTTTGCATCAATCATCAAATATGCTCCATTTAGGCCATTGATTGGCGGTATTTTTATTGCCATTGCCATATACCTGATGGGAACTACCAAATATATCGGATTAGGAATTCCAGTTATTTTGGATGCTTTCAATCATGATTTGAATTCTTATGACTTTCTACTTAAGATCTTATTTACAACATTTACCATCGGCGCTGGTTTTAAAGGAGGCGAAGTTACTCCACTTTTCTTTATTGGAGCAACACTTGGAAATGCATTGGTGTGGTTTGTGCCCTTGCCAGTTGCCTTACTTACAGGAATGGGTTTTGCTGCTGTATTCGCAGGAGCAAGCAACACCCCTATTGCCTGCACCTTGCTGGGAATAGAATTATTTGGAATGGAAAGTGCAATTTTTATAGGCATAGCCTGTTTAATTTCATACTTTTTTTCAGGACTTACCGGAATTTATACTTCTCAGATTCAGAGCGGGCCAAAATATTATATTCATAAACGGTTAAAGTCAACGTTCAATTTTGTGTAGCTTACCTATACCAATGAATGCCTCCTAGCCATACCTATTACTGACATTGTACCGCTGTGAAATTTAAATACTCCTGAAATTAGTTTACTAGTATTATAAAGGTCCCTCACCTGCTGAAGGGCAGGATTCGGGATGACACATGGGATAATGGATTGATTTTTAATTTATAGATACATTGGTTTGTGGTAAGGAGAACACCAACAAGAGAATAACAGCGTCATTTTGTACATTGCAAGGCCTGAAAAAAGGAAAAACAGAATAAATTTTACAAAAACACCATAATTAAGCAATTTATGGACGTATACAAGAATTAATGAAAGAGATCAAGGCCATAATCAAAGCATATGATGAGTTAGATAGATCTCTTGTACGCGCAGCCATTGCTACTGTGGTACGTGTAGAAGGATCTTCTTATCGCCGTACAGGTGCGCGCATGCTGGTATTAGATAATGGCCAATGGGTTGGTGGCATCAGTGGCGGCTGTCTGGAAGGTGATGCGCTTAAACGAGCACGCTTAGCCATTAACAACTCACATCCTACCCTCATTACTTATGATACCAGCGAAGATGACCCACATCAAATTGGGGTTGGATTAGGTTGCAATGGAATTATTGATGTGCTGTTTTGTCCGCTTGATTTTAACGATACAAACAACCCATTGGAGGTATTAAAATCCTGTATTGTATCAAACCGAGAAACTCATACCCTGATTACTGTCACTGCAATTAATTACGATTTTGGGGATGTGAATCCTGGTCAGCTGATTCAATATAAAGGCCCTGAAAGCCTTGCCCTATTTAGAAATACAGAACTGGAAAAATCTTTAGAACAGGCAATAAAGCAACAAATAGTAGATAAAAAATCAGGTTCTTTAAGCATTAAAACAGCGGATGGCAAAAGTCTGGCCGTGTTTATTGAGATTTTGCCACCAGAGATCCATGTCGTTTTGATAGGGCATCAATACGACGTTTATTCAATGTGCCGCCTATTAAAAGAGATTGGATGGCGGGTAAGTATTGTGGCCGAATTAATCAAAATCAATACTAAAATAGCTGCACTTGCAGATCAAATTATTGCACCCTCAGCGTTTCC
>CAMDQV010000243.1 GCA_945906015.1 Pedobacter schmidteae
TAGTCCAATCAGATCGATAAAATTCTATTTTTTTTAATTCAAGATTTAAATGTGATCAGTTCAAGAATCATCGATAAATTAATAGCATCCGATTGATCAAAACTATTCAGTTCCTTACTATCAACATCAAATACACCAATAACTAGACCATTCCTGATAATTGGTAGTACAATCTCAGATCTTGATGCAGAACTACAGGCAATATGCCCGGGAAATGCATCAACATCTGGAACAATAAGTATTTTTTCCTGATCCCAGGATGAGCCACAAACTCCTTTTCCTTTTTGAATCCTGGAACAAGCCACTGGCCCCTGAAATGGCCCTAGCACCAGTTCATCATCCTTAACCATATAAAAACCCACCCAAAAGAAATCAAACTGTTCTTTTAATGCTGCGCATACGTTAGCCATATTTGCTATCTCATCTGTTTCGATAGATAGCAACGCAGAAATTTGAGGGATCAAAGACCTGTATTGATCATTCTTAGCTCCTAGTACAATATTCAGATATTCTGCCATGATGCAAAATTAGCATTGAATTAATAATCCACCTAAATAAATAAAACATATCTGATTTTAACTTGGCTTATTTAAGCATTCACATTAAATCTGGAAGAACCAGTTTAACTATAGAATTGAACTTTCAGGTTAATCCGATCAAATTTGCAGTTTTGATTCATATTTTTCATGGATTGAAAAGATAAACATAAAAATTCAACATGATTTTGATCAAAATATATGACCTTAAAAATACAATAGGATGAATTACCTTTACGGTCTCAATTTCAAATCTTAGGTCTAACATGATCGTATCATTCAGCTTTATCCGCTACCGGCGTTTGTTTATCCCATTAGCCTTTATTGCTATGGCTATTCACCGCATACCTCTTTTATTTAGCAGTAAATGCAGATTCTGGAAACTAATGGGATGCGGTAGAAATGGAACATTTGATCTGCAACCTGATTGGCAACAATGGTCATTAATGGCCGTCTGGGATTCGGAAGATGACTTTAATGATTTTAATAACAGTTCTTTCATTTCTTGGTGGTGGAAAACATTCACAACAGAAAAATGGACATTAATATGCGTTCCTTTAGCAAGCCACGGTAAATGGGATGGTAAAGATCCCTTTAAGATGATTGATTATGACAAAGATCATACTGGTGCTGTAGCAGTATTAACAAGAGCAACAATTAGATTCAGTAAGTTAAATAGATTTTGGACACATGTTGATCCGATTGCTCAGATCATGACTAAGGCAAAAGGGTACCTAACTTCGATAGGAATTGGTGAAGCTCCTTTTTTTAGACAGGCGACCATTTCTGTTTGGGATAGCATGGAGAACATGAAAGCCTTTGCTTATAGCTCTAAAGAGCATGCTGAAGTGATCAAAAAAACGAGAAAGGAAGACTGGTATAGTGAAGAGCTTTTTGCCAGATTTAAAATAATATCAGGAACCGGAACTTTAAATGGTGTTGACCCATTATCAGTATTAAAAAAATAGTTTTAAAAACAAGAACAATAAATGAGAGTTATTGCAGAGCTGCCACATCCAGATTGTAAGATCAGTATATTTTCAATGAACCAGAAGTATATCATTAAACTTGAAAAGGGAGTTTTTGAACAGATCTATAAAATATCAGAGCTTGATGTACCCGAGGGGGTAGATGGAGTATTCAAGATTTTAAATGATAATTTTATAAAAGTAGCAGCAGAACGTTTCAATCAAATGAGAATCGATTTTAATGATGCATATAAAAATTACGATAGCATTTAAATCATAAGTTATTGATAATTAGCACTTTAAATTATCAAACAGAATTATATTCTGTGAAATTGACTATTTTTAGTATATTATTCAATCAATATATTATCTTTTACTTTAAATTAAATAATATAAAGTATTGATAATTAAATTATTATAATATTGAACAAAATATAATATTGACCCTTATAATTGCCAAATTAATGGGAAGTTTATACTTTTTTACATATTTCATTTCAATTAAAAAGGATTGAATATTTTTTATATTTTTGAATCATGAAAAATCTTATAACACCTCGTTTTATAGTATTAAGCCTTTTAGTAATTGCAGCGGCTTTAACACGTGCACTCCCCTATTTGATTCCTCACATCTGGAACTTTACAGCTATAGGAGCTCTAGCTATTTTTTCAGGGGCTCAATTTTCAAACCGAGGTCTTGCCTTTATCTTGCCTTTAGCAGCAATGGCAATTTCTGATATAGTTATCGGGAATGGATTTAGTCTGTTAGTTTACCTTGGTTTTGCAGCGATGGTAGCATGCGGATTCTTGGTAAGAAGTAAGGTTAATGTTACCAACGTAGTTCTTGCTTCTTTTATCAGTGCAAGCGTATTTTTTCTGATCACAAATTTTGCGTTCTTTTATCCGGTAACTTTATACCCACATAATATTTCGGGCATTCTTGCATCCTATACAGCTGGTTTACCATTTTTTAGAAATATGTTAATCGGAAATATGGTATTTTCTGCGGTTTTATTCAGTAGTTTCTACCTTTTATCTAAACGATATCCAGTATTAGCTAAATAACAATTTGGCTTTCATAAAAAACCTGATTGATAATTCAATCAGGTTTTTTTATGGTATACATTCAAGAATTACCCAAAAATTTAGAGAATCTATTACCTATTTCTTCAAGAAAATTTTCAAGCCAATTCAGCTAAAATCCCTGCTTCCGTTAAACTGGCAATGTTTTCACTGATTTACTAAATTATATCTAAAAATAAGAACCCACTTTCAGATTCACCTTCTTCTAGCTCAATCTTTAATGGTTTAAATACCGTTTCTCCTGTTTGATAAGGTATTGAATTCGTGAAAATTGGCCCTGCAAAGCAAAATGTATGATATTCTCCATTTTCACCACAAAGGTCAACTTCATTTGGCAGATCTGCAATGAAATTAATATCTAATTGCTTTCCAAGCCAGTCAGCAGAAAGTATACTGGTATTAATGCAACAGGTTATAGCTTTAAATTCATTGGCAATGAAATTATTCATAAGTTTTAAAGTGGGAACATTCCAAAGCGGAAAAAATGCTTTTAAACCTCCTCGGGTTATCAGATCTTCTCTATATTTTCGAAGATCTTCCAAATGAATATCTCCAAAAGCAAGAAATTCAACCCCTTTTTGCTTTAAATCTTTACATAATTCAAAGAAACAATATTCGTATGAATTATTATCCGGCAAATTAGGAACCCACATTTTAATTACTGGCAAACCTATGGCTGCACATTGTCTATCAAGTATCTGTTCAGGAATTCCATGCATAGAGATACGCTTATACTCCTGGTTTAATGTTGTAACTAGCGCTACTAGCTCAAAACTCTTATCGTTTAGAATGTTATGCAAGGCCATTGCTGAATCTTTTCCAGCACTCCAAAACAGGACAACTTTTTTCATTTATTTTTTTAAACAAAAATAGCGATGAATTTGATCCATCGCTATTTAATAATGTATTGATTTTGTTTAGTTTATTCCCAATCTAAAACCTGCATTGAAATTCAAACCTTTTGTCTGGTAGCCTGCAAATTCTATATAATCTTCATTCAAAATATTTTTAACATCAGAGAACAAAGTAAGTTTTGATGTGGGCTTGTATTGAATATAGACATCAACCACATTAAATGATCCAAGATCAGCTTGAACAGTTTTAAAAGTTTTACCATCATAATATCTGTCTATTCTATCTCCAGTATGTTTATAAATCAAATTTAAACTCACTTTTTTGCTTAATTCAATTCCGGCATTCAATCCATAAGAGTTTTTTGGTCTGCGAAATAAGTTAAAAGCTGTATTAACCGGAGTGGTTACTTCGCCAGTAACGTATGCATAATATGCATTCAAACTGATCATAGATAATGGCTTTAGCCCTAATTCAAGTTCAAATCCATTATCCTGTTGTCTGTTTTGGTTGATATAGCCAAACTTATTAGTTGCAATCTGGCCAAAATCAATAACATTTTCTATGTCTCTTTTAA
>CAMDQV010000244.1 GCA_945906015.1 Pedobacter schmidteae
TTCTGTAGTATTCCAAATAAGCCGGGCGGCCATATTCTGGATGATTTCTATCCCAAGGCGACAAGTAAACTCCAAATTTAAGCCCGTATTTTTTTGAGGCATCTGCTACTTCTTTTACCAAATCACCCTTCCCGTTTTTATAGGGACTATTCTTTATCGAATGCTCGGTGTACTTACTTGGCCATAAACAAAAACCATCGTGATGTTTTGTGGTTAAAATCATGGTTTTAAAACCCGTTTCCTTTAGTGTTTTGGCCCATTGACCTGCATCCAGCGCAGTAGGGTCAAATATAGATTCCTTTTCGTCACCATATCCCCATTCCAAACCAGTAAATGTATTGGTGGTAAAATGCACAAATGCATTAGTTTCCATTTCATGCCACAACATTTGCTCTGGGCTTGGTATTGGAAAAACCGGTGCGGGTAAGTTGTTGTTATTGGTTTGTGCTATGGTACTTATTGACCATGTCAAAATGACTAAAAAAATTTTACCAGCCCTTATATTCATGAGTTATAGTATATGATCACTAAATATTTACCTTTTTATATTCGGAAATTTGTTGAATGCACCCTATTCCTGATTAGCTTTTAAAGAGTTCCAGCCCTGCGCTTTAATTTGATGAACTTTTTCTGATTTAGAGATTAGGTTACAACCAGCAGACGCTTCGGTCATATGTCCGATAATGGAGATATCTGGATTGTTTTTGATCTTTTCAAAATCAGACTGCTTAATTGTGAAGAGCAATTCATAATCTTCGCCTCCGTTCAGGGCGCAAACCGTGGGGTCGATACCAAACTCTCGGGCTGTATCATAGGTCATGGGGTCGATAGGAATCTTTTCTTCATATAAATTGCAACCTTTATTTGATTGTTTGCAAATGTGCAATATTTCGGAAGCAAGCCCATCAGAAATATCAATCATAGAAGTTGGCTTGATTTTCATTAGCTTCAACGATTCAACAATATCTTTCCTAGATTCTGGCTTAAGCTGACGCTCTACGATATAATCTTTGCCTTCTAGGTTGGGCTGAATATTGGGATTTTCAAGAAAGATGTTTTTTTCTCTTTCAAGCAACTGAAGCCCGATGTATGCACCACCAAGATCGCCAGAAACACATAAAAGATCGCCCTCGTTCGCTCCATTACGATAACAGATGTCTTTTTCGTCTGCATAACCGATACTGGTTACACTAATAATCAACCCTTGTTTAGACGAGCTTGTATCACCGCCTACCACATCAACACCGTACTTTTCACAGGCAATGCTTATCCCTTGATATAATTCTTCAATAGCTTCTAGAGGAAATTTGCTGGATAGGCCAATAGATACTGTGATTTGGGTAGCTATGCCATTCATTGCATATATGTCGCTCAGATTGACCTGAACAGCCTTATAGCCCAAGTGTTTTAGTGGCGTGTAGGCAAGATCGAAATGAATTCCCTCGAGTAAAAGATCGGTTGAAATCAGCGTTTTCTTACCATCAAAATTCAAAACGGCTGCATCATCGCCAATGGCTTTAAGCGTGCTTTTATTACTGATCTCAAAATTTTTAGTCAGATGATCAATTAAGCCAAACTCTCCTAATTGCTCGATTTCTGTGCGTCCCTTATTTTCAAACATGATAATTTCTTAAAACACAAAGGTGCTAATTTTCATCAGTAAACCATTTGTTTTTTGGTGGCAAGGGTGTAACAACAAGAAATACGAATAGGCTAGGGTAATTTATACACGCGTTTCATTTTATCATATTCTGCACGCGGTACCTGAACTAGCACAGGATTTTTTTCCTGGTCAAGAAAATCGATGAGCTTCAAAATATCGGATTCTTTCATCGCGGTACAACCGGCTGTTGGGCTGGTACTTCCGCTCCAAATATGCATAAATATACATGATCCACCATTAGGAACTGCGGACTTAGTGTTATAATCAACAAAGATTCCATACTTATAAACATCGCTTTTCATGCGCATGGTTTCGGCCGAGGCCCAATCCTTTTTAACCGTGTCTGTTTTCACTATCTGATTATAAAAAGCTGATTTAGAATCATCCACACAAAAGGTTTGCAGATCAACTTTCAGAAAAGTCATTTTAGCCTTTATTTCTTCGTATCCAAATAGGCCGCTTAAATAAAATATGCCGGCGGGTGAATTGCCATCACCTTCTTTTTTTAACCTGCCTTTATTGAGTGCTGTTGAATGCAATCCCTTTCCCCAAGCCATGCCGCTTCTACCCGTCACTATTGGAATATCCTTTAGAACCACTTTCCATGCCCCCGATTCATATTCATAAACATTCATTTCGCCCTCAATTTTATTCCAGGAACCCGAGGTAACTACAATAAGTTGTGAAGAATTAAATAAGGTATGCAGATCTTCCTGCTTATTAAAGAAAAGCACGAATAATAAGGAGAAAATGAATGAAAACGAATTCATATAAATACTAAATAGCATTTTTTAACCAGTCTTTTCCTTCCGAAAACCGGGTAACCAGCATTGCAGAAACAGTATCGCCGGTAGCATTTAATAAGGTAGCCATTGGGTCAACCAATGTTCCAATAATCATGACAACCGGAAGCATTTCAATTGGAAAATTATAAACTGTCATGATCATAATCTCGGCAATATATCCTCCATTCGGAATTCCACCTTCAACCGCACTCAGAATAACCGTTAATCCCAATGCAAGAACGATCGTTTCTGGATTCATAAAATCCTTACCCATAATAGCAAAAACGGCTGCAATTTTTATAATTGCAGAAATACTGGATCCGTCTTTATGTAGTGGGGCTCCTAAGGGTATGGCCAGATTTGCTATATGATCGGGAACTTTCATTGCTCTGGCAGCTATCAAATTTGCTGGAATAGTGGCAATACTGCTACAAGTGCTTAATGCAGTAAAGGAGGGGATTATATTATTTTTCCAATAAATCTTAACCCCAGGAATACCTGCTGCAATAAAGGCAAAAAGACTAAAGAAAACGATAAAATAGAACAAACTTAATCCATAATAAATAGCCATTGAATGACCGTAAGTTCCAAATAGCTGGGGCCCAAAAACACCAATCTGGTAGGCAAAATAAGCACCCAAACCAATTGGGGCAATTTTCATTATCAGAATAAGCAATTGCTTCATTACCTCATCGCCAGCAATAAGAAATTTTTTAAACGGCTCAGCTGTTTCACCAGATCTAGAAGTAGCAAAACCAATAAGCAGTGAAAAAATTATAAAAGCAAGCATGCTCTTACGAGATAGAAGTTCATAAAATTCATTCACGGTCAACAAACTGGTAGCCTGTTCGGCCCAGCTCTGGGTTTTTAATTGCTCCACTACCTGAGCAGTGCTTTCTATGGTTTGAGGCAAGGGGAATAACCAAACAACAAATACAGTTAAAACAGCTGAAATAAAAACAGTACCAATAAAAACCAATAGGGTTACAAACATAACCTTACCCATCTTTTTATCCCTATCCATATTGGCTACAGAAGAAGATATTGCAAAGAAAACAAGTGGAATAACTGCGGTAAAAAGTAGATTTAAAAATATATCTCCAAGGGGTTTAAGCACCTCTACTTGTTTACCCAAACTTAAGCCTAAAACGGTACCGGCAATAATTCCTATCAGTAGTTTTAGAATACCACTGTAGTTTTTAAGAAAACCTGATGACTGTTTATTCATAAATTATAAGCCAAATTTTGCAGATATTTCTAACATTCGCTCAATGGGTTTTTGTGCTCTCAAAATAATATCCATTGGAACGCTAACTTCGGGAAGATCATTTTTAATACATAAATATAATTTTTCTAACGTATTTCTCTTCATGTGTGGGCAATCATTGCAAGCACATGAATTATTTGGTGGCGCAGGAATAAAGGTTTTATCCGGGCTAGCCTTTTCCATTTGGTGTATTATTCCGCTTTCGGTAGCAACTATAAATTCTGTAGCAGGATTGTTTATAGTATATTTTAATAAACCTGTAGTAGACCCTATATAATCAG